>JAGYNF010000340.1 GCA_018400215.1 Cyanobium sp. M55B138
CAGCGCGTAATCCACCTCATCCAGCACGGTGGGCTTGAACTGGTGCAGCTCGTCGGTGCGCCACCACAGGCGGATCTCCTCCTCCAGCTGCTGGCGCAGGTTGTGCCGTTCCTGGGGATTCAGCCCACTGCCATGTTCCAGCTGCTGGATCAGGCTGGCCACCCGCCGCTGCTTGTGCCGCACGGTGTGGCGCACGATTTCGGTGGGGTGGGCGGTGAACACCAGGCGCAGGTCGAGGCGCCGCAGCAGGGTCTCCAGCTGGGCCGGCGGCACGTTCAGGCTGCGCAGCCGCTCAAACAACTGGCGGAACGTGGCCGGTTCGGTCTGGCTTGCCAGGGGTGGCAGGAACGGATCGGTGCTGGCCGGTGCGCTGTGGTGTTTGAGGCTGTCGAGATAGCTGTCTTCCTCGATGTGCTGCTCGAGGATGTTCACCAGCTGGAAGTAGAGCGAGAAGGAGCGGGCCGCGGCGATCGCCTCGGCCAGGTCCATCTCCCGGATCAACTGCACGATTTCGCCGCTGCCGGCGGTGCTGGCATCCGCCTGGATGCCGCCGGGTTCGCTGGGGTCACTCAGCTGTTTGAGCCGCAGCAGCCGCTCCGCCTGCTCCGCCGGACACTCACTGCGCAGCACGGCCCGCCAGAGGTCTTCCACCAACTCCAGGCGTTCACCCAACAGGCGGGTGACCCTGGGGGAGGCTTCGACGACCGGAGGCACGAACTGCCGCATGGAGAGTGGGCTGGCAGCGCGAACGTTGTCGATCATCCCAAAACGTCCGTGATGCGGTCTGTGTGGCTGGTAGCAGCCAGGTGCTGCTCCTGCATGGCCATCTCCTGCACCTCCCGGCTGAGGATGGCGCTGATCGCCTCGCCGGCGCGGTGCTGGCTGAGCCAGCGGGTCGCCTGGTTGCCGTGCTGCAGCACCGCGTGCAGCGGGGCCAGCACCTCGCCTAAACCCTGGGCCTGGGCCAGGGGGGCGAGTTCCGCCAGCCCGGCCGCCAGCCAGTCGCGACAGCGCACCGGTTCGCCAGTGCGCCAGTGGCTCAGCTCGGCGTCCAGGCTGGCCCGGGCACTGGCCCGGTCGTTGCTGTCGGCCAGGGAGGCCAGTTGGCTGGCGCTGAGCCGGCTGGCCCGCAGCGGATCCCAGTGGTCGGGGGCGGCCACCAGCTGCAGCAGGCGCAGCTCAGCGAAGGCCGTGATCGCCAGCAGCAGCTGCGGGTCGCTCACCAGGTCACAGATGCGGATCTCCAGCCGGTTGAGGTCGTGGGGGCGGTTGTCGCCATTGGGCCGCACGGAGGTCCAGAGGTGGCGCACGTTCTGCATGCTGCCGGCGGCCAGCTGCTCCTCCATCCAGGCGATGTAGTGCGGATGGTCGTCAAACAGCGGCACCTGCGGTGGGGTGAGCGGGAACTGGAGCCAGCGCTGCGAGTGGGCACCGGTGGCCTGGCCATCGAGGAAGGGGGAGCTGGCAC
>JAGYNF010000341.1 GCA_018400215.1 Cyanobium sp. M55B138
CGATGGCCGCACCGCGTCGTTGGCCAGGATGTAGGCGGCCTTGTCGAGGTCGCTGCCAAAGCGGATGCTGGCCTGGCCGTACCGCGGGGCAGAGCGGGTGAGCTCTTTCGGCAAGGCGAAGGTGGGCGGCGTGCTGTCGGTGAGCTGCATGGGTTCGGGGCGAGCCGGCGCAGGCGCCAGGGCGGGGTCGCCTTCCATCGCGTCCAGGTCGTCCACCAGCCCCTTGATGCGCTGCAGCCGTTCCCCCGCGGATCGGTAGAGGCGCGCATCTGATTGCGCCATGGCGCGGGCGTTTTGCTCGAACAGATCCGCAACTGATGGGCCGGCGTCATACCCATCGGTCAGCCCCAGGCCTTTCTTCTGCTCAAAGGTGAGCAGCTCGTAGCTGGTCGCATCGCGCGCGCCCTCCTCTGCCACCGCCCGCAGCTGGGCGTCCTGCTCGAAGTATTCGGTAGCCAGCCGGATCTCATCGGCCATTGCCTGGGCGCCAGGGGTGCCCGGCTCCAGCTCGCCGCCGCGAGCCTCGATGTCAGCCCGGGCCACGCGCGGCGACACGGCCGGACCGTCAGGTAGATCAGGGATCGGCGTCTCAGGCGGACGCACCTCGGCCTCGTCCACCGCCTTGCGAATGGCCTCAATCCTCAGCGCTTTGCGCTCCTCGGGCTCGAGCGTCCGCGCTGCGGGAAGCTCGGCCTCGGGGCTAGCAGGCCCGCGCGGCGCAGGCATCCCCTGCTCCTCGAGACTGCGGCGGACGGCCTCAGCGATGTCGCCGCGGATCCGATCAGCGATCACACCAGGCTTGGCACCCTCGGCAATCTGGCGGGCGCCGTCGTTCAGCAAGTCGCTGACGGGGCCCTCGGTGTACTTGAGCTCATCGAACATGGCCAGCACCTGGGTGGTGTCGGCTGCGATGGCCTTGTTGCCCGCCACGTTGATGGTGTTGCCGGCCTGCTCCAGCCGATCGGCGCCGCGGGCGGCCGTGCTGAAGAAGCGCTTGTCCTTGAGTAGATCGCTTCTGATCTTCACCACCAGGTCGGCCTTCTGGCCCATCAGCGACATGGCCTCGGTGTTTCCAAACAGGTCCACCTGATCGCCCTGCACCACGGGCGCACTGCGCACCTGGGCCACCATCTCGGCGAACTTGGCATCGCTCATGTCTTGGCCACCCAGGGCCTTGAAGGCCGTCTGCATCTGGGTCTCGTCCAGTCCGCTGCCGCCCAGTGCGGCGGCCTTGCCGATTGACAACCGGCCATCCACGGCCGCCTGGAAGATGTTGTCGGGCAGCTGTGCCAATGCCAGGCCGCGGGCCGCATTGCCGCTGCTCATGGGCACGCCCAGTTGCTGCAGCTGGTCGGGGCTGGTGATGCCGCTGTCGCGCATGAACTTGGCCGCATCGAACACGGTGCCCTGGCCGGCCTGGATGTTTGACAGGGCCCCCATGGCCCTGGCCTCCTGGGCA
>JAGYNF010000342.1 GCA_018400215.1 Cyanobium sp. M55B138
TCGTCAAGCGCACCACCGAGCAGCTGCAGTGGCTGCACCAGACCACAGGCGACGTGCTGGTGATCACGGGCAGCGGCACCGCCGCCATGGAAGCCGGGATCATCAACGTGCTGAGCAAGGGTGATCGGGTGCTCTGCGGCGACAACGGCAAGTTCGGCGAGCGCTGGGTGAAGCTGGCCCAGGCCTATGGCCTGGATGTGCAGGTGATCAAGGCGGAGTGGGGCCAGCCCCTCGATCCGGAAGCCTTCCGCTCCGCCCTGGAGGCCGACACGGCCAAGGCGATCAAGGCCGTGATCCTCACCCACTCGGAAACCTCCACGGGCGTCATCAACGACCTGGAGACCATCGCCGGCCACGTGCGTGCCCACGGCACCGCCCTCACGATTGCCGACTGCGTCACCAGCCTGGGCGCCTGCAATGTGCCCATGGATGCCTGGGGCCTCGACGTGATCGGCTCCGGGTCCCAGAAGGGCTACATGATGCCGCCGGGCCTCTCCTTCGTGGCCATGAGCGAGCGGGCCTGGGAGGCCTATGGGCGCTCCGATCTGCCCAAGTTTTATCTGGATCTGGGCAAATACCGCAAATCGGCCCAGGCCGACAGCAACCCCTTTACCCCGGCCATCAACCTCTACTTCGCCCTCGAGGCGGCCCTGGAGATGATGCAGAAGGAGGGCCTGGAGACGATCTTCGCCCGCCACAGCCGCCACCGCGCCGCCGCCCAGGCCGGCATGAAGGCCATCGGCCTGCCCCTCTATGCCGCCGAGGGCCATGGCAGCCCGGCGATCACCGCCGTGGCCCCCGAGGGCATCGACGCTGAGGCAATGCGCAAGGCCGTGAAGGAGAAATTCGACATCCTGCTGGCGGGCGGCCAAGACCACCTCAAGGGCCACGTGTTCCGCATCGGCCACCTGGGCTTTGTGTGCGACCGCGACGTGCTCACCGCCGTCGCGGCCATCGAAGCCACCCTGGCGGATCTGGGCCTCCACAAGGGCACCCCGGGGGCCGGCGTGGCAGCTGCCGCAGCCGCCCTGGTCGGCTAACCTGAATCCCATCAGAGAACTGGAGCCTCAGTTCTCTACACCTTGCGGGTGTAATTCAGTGGTAGAATGTCAGCTTCCCAAGCTGAACGTCGCCGGTTCGAGTCCGGTCACCCGCTTTTAGTCCAAGGCTGAGAAATCCCCAGAAAAGCCAGTCTGGCACTTGCTTTAGGGCTGCCAGCGGCTGACCACATCTGACAGGCCGTGCCAGGCTCTAGGGCCGACCTTCTCACATGGCTGAGGCAGCCCCCTGGGAGATCGCCATCCGCGTCGAGACGGCTCACGCCTTGTCCCGCAAGGGATCTCCAAGGGGTTGGGCGCTTACGGAGCACCGAGGCTTCGCCAGACTGAACATCACGGCCAAAGCGGGCGGCGGCAAGCGGCGTCAGATACAAATTCCGATCCCTTAGCACTTCGAT
>JAGYNF010000343.1 GCA_018400215.1 Cyanobium sp. M55B138
ATTAACTGCTATGCCTTAGCCGGTGTACTGGCAGAAGCGCTGCCGGCCGGGCTCGGCGCCGATGCCGATGGCCTGCACCGCCACCCCAGCTGCCTGCAGGCGGGGCCAGGCGGCCACCAGCGCTTGGGCGTACTCCACGCTGTCGAAGTCGCCCAGCTGCGGCCACAACAGCACCAGCCGCCGGCGACCCCGCTCCATGCCCGCGATTGCCTGCAGCCGCTCCAGCAAGGGCCCAGGGGCCCGGGTTTGGTTCACCATTCAGCCCCCCGCGGCGGGCCGTTGCACCTGGCAGCGATCCAGGCAGAGTTGCTCAAGGTTGGGGCGACCGGTGAAGGCCAGGCGCCAGCGGGCCCAGAGCCGGTAGGCGGCATCGGCCAGGGGCTGCAGCCCCGGCCAACCGCTCGGCGCCATCAACCAGCCCACGCCCACCAGGGCGTAGGCACGGCGGAACACGGCCAGATCGCGCAGCACTTCGCCGTCGCCCGCCAGCGCATGGATCCGCCCCATCGCTTGGCGGTAGTCAATGCCGGCGTGGGCGTCAGGGTCATAGTCGTCGGCGTTGATGTCGACAAACGCCAACCTCGGGTGGGCGCCGTTGTGGCGCTGATCGCGTTCACGCAGCATGGTGACCTCCCGGCAGCAGAGCGGGCAGGCACCGTCGTAGAGCAGCTGCAGGGCTGGGGGATCGGGGCTGGCCTGGCTGCCCATCACTTCTCGCGGCAGTAGCCGCCACCCACATTCATCCAGCCGCTCGGACAGGCCTCCCCTTGGGTGGGTTGCAGGGTGTATTCGATCAATCCGAGCGTGCTGCACCTGCCGTTAAGCAGATCCACGTAGCCCAGTGGGCAGATGTTGCCGATTTTCGGCACCTCCCTCTGGGCCTGGGCCGCCGGTGCCACACCGATCACCAGGGCGGCTGTTGCGGCCACCAGGGTCAGGGCCTGGAGACAGACGCGTTTGGGGCCGTGGGCGCTGGCGGGGGGCCGGGATGTCATGGGCGGCATGGCGTGACTGGAGCTGGCTCCATGCTACGAAGCGATCTCCGTTGCCCGGCAGCTGCTGGCCAGGGTCAGGCCACCAGATTCAGGGCTTCGAGCAGCTGCCGTTGCTGGCGCGCTGGCACAAAGCGGTGGGCGGCCATCGCTCCACTCACGGCCACGGGAGGCACGCCGATGCCGGGAAACGTGCCGGCGCCACACAGCACCAGGTTGGCGATGGGGGTCTGGCCATGGGGGAAGGGTCCGCGATCCGCGGGCCAGGCAGGGCCATAGCTGCCCTGGTGCACCCGCAGAAAATCCCGGTGGCTGAGGGGGGTGCCCTGCAGCTCCACCACCAGGCGCTCGCGCCAGTCGGGAATCAGGGGATCGAGCACCGTGGCAAAGATGCCGCAGCGCTCGGCCTTGAGCGCCGCGTAGGCGGCGCTGTGCCGCTCCAGATCCTTCCACAGC
>JAGYNF010000344.1 GCA_018400215.1 Cyanobium sp. M55B138
GTGGCCCGTTCTGTGCTGGCTCTACGTGCGCAAGAGCCGGGACTTCGACTTTGGCACCAGCCAGCAGGTGCAACGGGGGGTGCAACTGCTGCTCGACCTGGTGCTCCATCCCACCTTCGAGGGAACGCCGGTGCTGTTCGTGCCGGACTGCGCCTTCATGATTGATCGGCCGATGGACGTGTGGGGCGCCCCCCTGGAGGTGGAGGCGCTGCTCTACGGCTGCCTGCGCAGCTGTTGCCAGTTGATGGAGCTGGCGCAGAAGAACGCCAGGAGCCGGCTGCTGGAGCAGCGGTTGGTGCTCACCAGACAGTGGCTGCACGACCTGCGGCGCTTCCTGCTGAAGCACTACTGGGTGACCAGCAAGACCATGCAGGTGCTGCGGCGCCGGCCCACCGAGCAATACGGCGACCAGCAGCACGAAAATGAATTCAACGTGCAACCCCAGGTGATTCCCCCCTGGTTGCAGGACTGGCTGGAGAACCGGGGCGGCTATCTGATCGGCAACATGCGCACCGGCCGGCCGGACTTCCGCTTCTACAGCCTGGGCAATTCCCTGGCCTGCCTGTTTGGCATCCTCTCGGCCCCCCAGGAACGGGCCCTCTTCAGGCTGGTGCTGCACAATCGCCAGCACCTGATGGCCCAGATGCCGATGCGCATCTGCCATCCCCCCATGGAGATGGAGGAATGGGCCGACAAGACCGGCTCCGACCCCAAGAACTGGCCGTGGAGTTACCACAATGGCGGCCACTGGCCGAGCCTGCTCTGGTATCTGGCCAGTGCCGTGCTGATGCATGAGCAGCGCCACCCCAGGGCCGATGTGCTGCTGATGGGTCAGATGCGGGCCATGCTCGAGGAGAGCTACTGGAGCCAGCTCAATCAGCTGCCACGCCAGCAGTGGGCCGAATACTTTGATGGTCCCACCGGCACCTGGGTGGGACAGCAGGCCAGGACTTACCAGACCTGGACCATCGTGGGCTTCCTGCTGCTGCACCACTTCCTGCGGGTGCAACCCCGTGATGTGAACCTGCTGGATATCGGCGACTGAGCAGCTGGGGGCAACCCCACGGCCATCAAAAAAGCCGCGGTGTGTGCCGCGGCCCTCGGGGGAGAATGCTCGAGCTGGGGATCAGAACAGACCCAGGGTGAGCGACTTGTCGATCGGCAGGGCAGCGCCAATGCCCAAATAGATGGTGAAGACCGTGCCGAACAGGAACACCGCCATGGCCACGGGGCGACGGAAGGGGTTCTGAAATTTGTTGAAGCTCTCGATGAAGGGCACCAACATCAGGCCCAGGGGGATCATGGTCTGCAGGGCAATGCCCAGCAGCTTGTTGGGCACCACCCGCAGGATCTGGAACACCGGATACAGGTACCACTCGGGCAGGATTTCCAGCGGTGTGGCGAAGGGATCGGCCTTGTCGGCAAGCATGGCAGGGTCCATCACGGAC
>JAGYNF010000345.1 GCA_018400215.1 Cyanobium sp. M55B138
GGTTGCCCCGGCGTCGTAGAAGGCAGGAGGTGCCGTCGCTGTCGAGTTGGGGTGCGAAGACGTGGGTGTATCCCAGCTCCTGGAACCACTCAAGGCACTGCTGCTCCAGATCGTCTTCCGTGATGAGTGCCATGGGGTAAGACTAAAGAATCTGCCAATGGCCGCCACGGGGAGAACCCTGGCGTTGCAGGGCGGAGAGATGTTTTTCCACAGCCCGTTGGCTCAGCCCGAGGCGCTCGGCCAGCTGGCGAGCTGAGAGCTTGGGATCGGAGCTGAGGTCCTGCAGGATCAGCTGATCGATGCTGGGCGGGGCGAAGGCTGCGCGGCCTGGCGAGCGCTCCAGCTGCCGAGGGCTTCAGCGATGGCGGCCACCTGGCTCAGTAACGCCGGGGTGAGTGTGAGCGGCGGGGAGTAGGAAGCGTCAGTGTCGGCTTGCTTGGCCATCACGTCGGCAGCAGCGGCACGCCTTCGCTTCTGGCGGCAGCCCGCAGGGCCTGATCGCGGCTGGCCAGGGGAAGACCCAGACGCAGGGCCAGCTCGAGATAGGCCGCGTCGTAGGAGGTGAGCCGGTGGGCGCGCGCCAGGGCCAGGGTGTCGTGCCAGATGGTGGTGGTGCCGGCGTGGTCGATGTGGATCGGCAGCGCCTCCAGCAGGCCGAGGAAGGAGCGAATGGCGGCAGCGGTGATCCGCCCCCGGCGTTCGGCCTGAACCAGCACGTTTGCGGTTTCCCACAACCAGAGCGAGGGTACGTGCGCCTCCGCGGTCTGCAGGCGCGACAGGATCGCCCAGGACGCCTCACTGGCTTCATCGGCGAAGCACCAGGCGCAGCTGAGCGACACATCCAGCACCAGATCGCCCACCTCAGAGCTTTCGGCCGGGGATGTCATGGCCTGCCTTGATCGCGAAGCTCGCGCCAGGAGAGATCGCCGAGGGTCTGCCCCTCGCTGAAGGACCGCAGGCGCTCGATGGTGGCGGCCACGTCTGGCCGAACCTGGTCGTCTGGCGGCACAAGCCTGGCTACGGGGCGCCCGTGGCGCGTGATCGTGATCTGATCGCCAGCCGCCACCGCGTCGAGCAGGGCAGCGAGATGGGTTTTGGCCTCAAACGCGCCGACGTTGCGCATGGGGGAGCTTCAACCAGTTGCCAACCAGTTTATCGGGGTGGCGCGGCAATGGGCGTTCGGCACCGGCAATGGGCAGCTCGCCCTCCCGAAACACGTTGCCCACGTGGCGGGTGATCACCGCGCATTCCCGGTCAAACAGCTCCGCCATCTGGGCCTGGCTGAGCCAGACGGTGCCAGCCTCCAGGCGCACATCCAGCGACACCTTGCCATCGGCGGCCTGGAACAGCACCACCTGGCCTGCGGCCTTCTGTTGAGGCACTGACCCGTGTATGTATCGCTACGAACACTGCTGGGCGGGTGCTCTACAACTTCGCCAACTGGGTC
>JAGYNF010000346.1 GCA_018400215.1 Cyanobium sp. M55B138
CCTCAGTTCTGGGTGGAGTTCCGCCGGCGGGTGCGGGCTGTGAACCCGGAGGCCTGGATCGTGGGTGAGATCTGGGGGGATGCGCGCGCCTGGCTGGGCGGCGAGCATTTTGATGGGGTGATGAATTACCGGGTGGCCTGGAGCAGCCTGGGCTGGGTGGCGGCGGGGCGGTTGCAGGAGGGGCACGCGCGCGAAGCGATTCCCTATGGCTGCCTCAGCGGTGAGCGCTATCGGCAGGTGCTTTTGGAAACGCTCGGCTGGTATTGGCCGGAGGTGAACCGTGCGCAACTCAACCTGCTCGACAGCCACGACGTGCCGCGGGCTCTGCACATGCTCCAGGGGGATGTGGGCGCCTTGAAGCTGGCGCTGGTGCTGTTGTTTTGTTTGCCCGGGGTGCCATGCATGTATTACGGCACGGAAGCAGGGCTGAGCGGTGGGGCGGAGCCGGGCTGCCGGGAGGCGTTTCCCTGGGGAGATCCAGATGGGTGGCCGCAGGATCTGCGCGGGTTCATTGCCTCACTGGCGCAGTTGCGGCTGGAGCAGCCGGCGCTGCGGGCGGCGGACCTGGACATCGATGTGCTGGATGGGCTGGATGGAGATCAAGGCCTGCGGCTGCGGCGGGGTGCGGCGGGCGAGCTTGCGGCAGTGGAGCTGGTCGTGAACCGAAGCCGAACGTCGTCGTTGCGGCTGTCACCTTCGACCGGGGTAGTGCTCTGGCCACCCGCGTTGGCCGGGGGAGCGGTGCCGTTAGCCCTTGAAGCGCAGACTGCCGTGGTGTTCGAGTCGACTACTCCGCAAAGTTGAGCGATTGTCGATCGTTAGATATCAATTGAGCTTCTGCAAGAACGTCCTCCAGGCGGCAGCGTTGCAAGGAATTCCTGCCTGTCGTGGTCAATCATCCATGGCAGCCTGATCAGGCCGGCAGCGCCCAGGGGTTGAGGCCCAGATCGGCGCCGATGCGGTGGGCGCAGGCGAAGCCGCTGAAGGCCACGGCGTTCAGCCCCTGGCCGGGGAAGCAGGAATCGCCCACGCAATAGAGGCCGCGCAGGCCGGTGCGGTTGAAGGGCATCGGCAGCAGGCCCGGCAGCCGCAGGGCCGGGATCGGTCCGTAGCTGCCCCCCATGCGGCCCAGGAAGCGGCGATGGGTGCGGGGCGTGCCGATCTCCTGGTGGCGGATGGCGCCGCCCAGCCCGGGCAGGATCGCCTCGAGCCTTTGCACCAACCCAGCGGCATCGGCCGCTTTCTTGGCCTTGTATTCCGCAGGGCTGAGCTGCTTCCAGTGCTCGATATCGCTGGGGGTGAAGCTGTGCAGGATGTGGCGGCCCTCGGGGGCCAGCGCCGGATCCAGCAGGGTCGGCATCGACACAAACACCACCCCCTGCTCGGCCTCCATCTCCTCCCAGCGCTCCAGTAGCAGGTGGTGGCAGTGGAAGCCTTC
>JAGYNF010000347.1 GCA_018400215.1 Cyanobium sp. M55B138
GCTGCGGGCCCTGGCCCTACTGGATCCCCTGCAGGCCGGCCAGCTCAGCCTGCAGGGGCGCCCGCCGGCGACCTGGGGCCTGCCGCGATGGCGCTCAATGGTGCTCTACCTCAACCAGCGGCCGGTCGCCCAGGGGGGAACGGTGGAGGCAAACCTGCGCGCACCCTGGCGGTTTCAGCAGCTGCGCGGGCGGGGGGGCTGGCAGCGCGAAAGGATCCTGGCCTGGTTGGCGCAGCTCGGGCGCGATCCATCATTTCTGAGCTACGGGGCCGAGGGGCTCTCCGGTGGCGAGCTGCAGCTGGTGGCGCTGCTGCGGGCCCTGCAGTTCGATCCAACCGTGCTGCTGTTGGATGAGCCCACGGCCTCCCTGGATGGGGCCAGCACCGCCGCCGTCGAGGCCCTGCTGATCGACTGGCTCGCGGTGGGGCAACGGGCCTGCGTGTTCACCAGCCACGACAGCGACCAGATCCAGCGCTTCTCAACCCGCAACCTGGAGCTGCAGCGATGAGTGCCGCAACCACCGGAGCCCTGGGGATCAGCGATGGGCGTCTGGCGCTCTCGGGCCTGTTGATCCTGGTGAATGTGGCGCTTTCGCTGGCGCTACGCCTCGGCCTTTCCCGCAGCCTGCTGGTGGCCTCAGGGCGGATGGTGGTGCAGCTGCTGCTGGTGGGCTTCGTGCTCGAGTGGCTGTTCCGGCAGGACAACGCGCCGCTGATTGTGCTGCTGGGGGTCACCATGGCGATGATCGCCGGGGTCTCCGCCGTGCAGCGCACCCGGCGTCGCTTCGCCGGCATCTACCTCAACAGCCTGTTGTCGGTGATGGCCTCCTCGGCCCTGGTCACCGGCCTGGCTGTGACCGGCGTGATCCAGCCCCAACCCTGGTACAACCCCCAGTATCTGATCCCCCTGCTGGGGATGGTGCTGGGCAACACCCTCAACGGCATCTCCCTGGGGCTCGATCGCTTCATGGAGGGATTGCGCAGTGAACGCAATTGGGTGGAGACGGCCCTGGCCCTGGGAGCCACCCGCTGGGAGGCCTGCCAGGAGGTGGTGCGCGACGCCATTCGCGTGGCGATGATCCCCACGATCAACTCCATGATGGTGATGGGGTTGGTGAGTCTGCCGGGGATGATGACCGGCCAGATCCTCGAGGGGGCCGCACCAGCAGCCGCCGTTCGCTATCAGATTGTGATTTTGTTCATGGTGGCGTCGGCGACGGCTTTGGGGGTCTTCGGTGTGGTGGGCCTCGCCTACCGGCGACTCACCAGCAGCGACCATCAACTCCGGCTGGATCGCTTGGTGAGCTCCGGCGAGCGCAAGCAAACAACCTGAGCAGCACAGCTACCATGGAAGGTCGTCATTGCTGCGCCTCCATTGAA
The DNA here is from genome assembly GCA_018400215.1 of Cyanobium sp. M55B138. Lineage (GTDB taxonomy): Bacteria > Cyanobacteriota > Cyanobacteriia > PCC-6307 > Cyanobiaceae > NIES-981. Next base: position 1,380 of record JAGYNF010000347.1, read on the forward strand.
GAAGCTTGCAGGGCCATTACGCCGGGCATTGATCTACGCAGTAGTTAGCTACGCCGG
>JAGYNF010000348.1 GCA_018400215.1 Cyanobium sp. M55B138
GTGGTGATCGGCGCCATGGTGGTGGCACCCTGGATTCTGCCCCTCCAGGCCATGGCCTTTGAGGTTTTGCGCGGCAGCTTTCCCGCCTTCATGCGGGCCCTGCGCACCTTGCTGGTGGGGGTGGCCATCGGAGTGAGCATTTCGGTGCTGGTGGGCTGGCTGGTGAACATGCCCAGCTTCGGCACGGAGGTGATCACCCGCACCAACCCCAACCTGCTCGACCTGGGGGTGGCCCTGGCCGCCGGGGGCGTTGCCATGTTTGCCAAGCTGCGCAAGGAGGCCATTTCAGCCCTGGCCGGCCTGGCGATCGCCGTGGCCTTGATGCCGCCGGTGTGCGTGGCTGGGCTCTCCTTTTCGGCCGGCGCCTGGCAGCAGGCCTATGGGGCCAGCCTGTTGTTCCTCACCAACCTGCTGGGCATCCTCAGCGGGGCGATGGTGGCCCTGGCCCTGCTGGAAAGCCCCTTCCGCGGCCGCCTGATGCGCAGCCGTCTCGGCCTCACCAGCCTTGGGCTCACAGCCCTGTTGGTGCTGCCCCTCGGCGGCAGTTTCTTCAACCTGCTGAGCCGCTCCCGCCGGCAAGCGGAGTTGCAGCGCATCGAAAAGCTGGTGGCCCAGAGCCTGCGCAACGAAACCCTCACCCTGGGCCGTGATTCCGAGCTCGAGAGCCTGCGGATCGACTGGGAAGTCAATCCACCCCTGATCGTGGCGAGGGTCAACGTGAAGGACCCCAGCGTGCCGAGCTTCAAGCAGGTGGCCGCCGTGCAGGAGTTCATCAACCGCAAGTTGGCCCCCCGCAGCTTCCGGCTGGTGGTGCAGCGACTGGCCATCGAGGTAGTGGGGCCCGAGCCGGCCCCCAATCCTGTCAACTTGAGCCCGTTCTTCTCCGAGCCGATCTGGCCCCTTCTGGTGGAACCACCCGAGCTGCAGCCCTCGCCACCTGCCCAGCCCTAGGAATCGGCGGTGTCGCTGGGACGCAACTTCACCACCACAGATCCCACCACAACCAGCAGCCAGGGCGCAGCCAACCCTCCCAACCTGGCCGCTGTGCGGGAAACAAGACAGGCGGCACCCCACCAAGCCCTCAAAAGTCTTTATGGTTGCGTCATGTTTCGCAACGCTTCCCTCCATGACTGACTCCACCACCTCCCGCTTCGGCTTTGTCGCCTTCGCTGAAACCTGGAATGGCCGCCTGGCCATGCTGGGCTTCGTGATTGGCCTCGGCACCGAGCTGCTCACCGGCCAGGGCATCCTCGGCCAGCTGGGCCTCGGCTGATCGCCGCCTACACCATCACCATTCGCCCCCATCCAACCGCCCACCAGGGCGGTTTTTGTTTGGTCGGCACACCCCCCCGGACAGCAGCAGCCCCGCCCCCGAAATGATCACCACCAAGGTGAACAGTCCCAACAAAGCGGAGTAATAGGGCTGCAG
>JAGYNF010000349.1 GCA_018400215.1 Cyanobium sp. M55B138
ATCGTGGGTCTCTGGGACTGATCCGCCAAGCGCTGGTGTGGCACGCTCCCGGGGTGCCAGCCATGACTGCACCATGGATATTCCGGGCCTTCCCCCCAGCTTGCTTGGCCTGCTCTCCGCCGCGGCGGCGGATTGTCGGGTCGCCCTGGTGGGTGGGGCCGTGCGGGATCTCCTGCTGCATCGGGTTCACAACGACCCCTGGCGTGGGCTGCCCGATCTGGATCTGGTGGTGGAGGGGCGGGCCAGTGCGTTTGTGGGCCGGTTGGCGCAGCTGCTGCCGGCCGAGGCCTTGCGGGCTGCCCGGGAGCATGGCGCGTTTGGCACCGTGGAGCTGGAGGTGGTGATCGCCGGCCAGCCGGTGCTCCTGGATGTGGCGTCTGCCCGCGCTGAGACCTATCCAGTACCCGCAGAGAACCCCCGGGTGACCCTCGGTGGCCTGGCGGATGACCTGGCCCGGCGCGACTTCAGCATCAACGCCATGGCCCTCGATCTGGCCAGTGGGGAGCTGTTGGATCCCCATGGCGGCCAGTTGGATTTGCAGCAGCGCCGTCTGCGCCTGCTCCATGCCGCCAGCATCCGCGACGATCCCACCCGCCTGGTGCGCGGCGCCCGTTACGCCGCCAGGCTCGGCTTTTCCCTGGCGGATGACGCGCAGGCTCAGGTGCGCGCCACCCTGGCTGCCTGGCCCTGGCCCTGGCGGCCAGGGGATCCCCCCGGCCAGGTGCCGGCGGCCCTTGGCACCCGCTTGCGCATGGAGCTGGAGTTGCTGCTCGAGCGGGAGCCCTGGTCGGCAGCGCTGACGGTGCTGCAGGGGTGGGGCGGCCTGGCGTTGCTGGATCCCGGTCTTCAGGACGATCGGCGCTGGCGTCGCCGGATCCTGTGGGCTGCCCGTCTGGATGTGCCGCCCATGGTGGCTCTGCTGGCGGGGGCTCGGGATCCGTTGGCCGTGGCGGAGCGGCTGCAGCTTCCCCACCGTCAACATCGGCTCCTGACCCGCTGGTTGGCCCTGCGCAGCGCCTTGCCGGCCCGCGGCGATCACTTGTCGGTGCCGGCCTGGTGTGCCTTGCTGGAGGCCCATGGCCACGGCCCTGAGGCGGTGGCCATGGCGCTGGCCGCCGGGGATGGTCCGCGGCGGCCGCTGTTGCGCTGGTTGCTGCGCTGGCGTCAGCTGCGCTCGCCGCTTTCGGCCCGGGAGCTGATTGCTCGGGGCCTGCCTCCCGGCCCCGCATTGGGGGCCGAACTCAACCGCCTGCGCGCTGAATGCTTGGCGCAGGAGCGGCTTTGAGCTCTCTGCATAGGATCCCGTCAGTGGAGGCGTCGGGCATGGGGTCTGAAGCAGGGCAGCCCACGGCGGTGGTGGTGGCGGTGCCGGCGCGGTTGGCCTCCTCCCGCCTGCCGGGCAAGGTGATGGCCGACATCG
>JAGYNF010000035.1 GCA_018400215.1 Cyanobium sp. M55B138
GGAGGCGCCGGAGCGCTGCTGGAGAGTGGTGGTCATGAGAACAGGGGTAGGAACTCAGCTCTGCTTGCCCCGGGAGGCACAGATCTGAGGGATATATAGGAACAGGGCGCTGAGCGACCCGCACCTCATAAAATTAACAGGCCCACACAATGGCTGGGGGCCTGGTTCGCCATGGCGCCAGCAGCAGATCTGATGCCAAGCATTAGCCGAGCTGATTGCGCTGATCGGGCAGGGCCGGTGGCGGCGCTGGCTGCAACAGGGGGGCGAGGCTGCTGATGCCGAGCATCAAAAAGGAGAAGGCGCCCACAAGGGCCAGCAGGCGCAGGCCGATGCTGCGGCCGGGATCCACCAGGGGCTCGTCCAGGGGGTCGTCCTGGTTGGGGTTGGCCTCGGGGCGTTGCGGGGGGCGGAAGTGCATGGGAGCTCGGTGTGGCCCGTCTGGATGAGGCCCTCAGAGTTGGATCGGCAGGCTGCTGCGCCAAAACCAGCCCAGCGGTCGGCTGGGAGCCAGCAGCCGCCCCAGCAGAGCTAGCAGGGCCAGGGGCTCACTGGGGGCCTGGCGCACGGGCCAGAGCCCGGGCTGCTGATAGAGCTGGCGCTGCCGTTGCGGCAGCGGCAACGCCGCCTGCCAGAGGCCGCCCAGCAGCCGCCCCCTGGCCACCACCAGCCGCAGGGGCCAGGGCTGGCCCCCCAAGCCCGGTGCCGCCAGCGTGAGCGGGCTGCGGTGATCCGACGTGCACCGCTGCAGCGCCGCGGCGCTGAGCTGGAGCTCCACCCCCTGCTCGCTGATGGCCAGCACGGTGGCGGGCCAGGTCATCCCCGCCTGGCTGAGCCAGGCCTGGCCCTGGAGGGGGCGGAACCAGGGCCAGGCGTCGCCTGGGGGCCGATCCCAGCAGGTGCGCAGGGCCGCCAGCAGCACCAGGCTGGCCAGGCTCGACCAGAGCAGGCTGAACCCTTGGCTGGAGCTGGTCGGGATGGTGCCGCGGGCGATTCCGGCCAGCTGCAGCCCCAGGTTGACTAGCTGCAGGGTGAGCATCAACAGCAGGGGTAGCACCAGGGCGGCGGCGGGGCGGTTGGGGCCGTGGCCCAGGGCCTTGGGGGTGACCTGAAAGGACAGGGGCCAGCCGGCCAGGGTGGCCACGACGGCCTGCAGCAGGGGTGCCAGGAACACCCAGCGGTAGAGCTCCGGCATCAGGGCGGAGCGGGAGCCATGGCTAAACCAGCGCACCAGCAGCAACTGGGCCAGGACCAGCGGCCCGGCCACGGCCACCACCCCATCGGAGGGGATTTGCAGCGGCACGACGCCCAGCAGCCCCACGCTCAGGGGCATCAGCAGCAGAACCAACTGGGGCAGCACGTTGCACCAGTGCAGGATGCCTTCGAGGTAGGCCAGCCGCTGCCAGGGGCCCAGCCCCGGAATGCGCAGGGGGTTGGCACCGGTGCGCAGGGTCTGCAGGGTGCCACTGGCCCAGCGGCTGCGCTGGCGGGCCATGGCCGCCAGGCTGGGGGGAGCCAGGCCGGCACTGAGCTTCTCATTCACATACACCGTGCGATAACCCGCCGCGGTGATGCGAATGCCCGTGGCCAGATCCTCGGATGTGGTGCCGGTTTCAAAGCCTCCCACCTGCGTCAGGGCGGCACGGCGCACCACGAACGACGTGCCGGCGCACACCACGGCTCCGATCGCCTGGCGGGTGGGCTGGATCCAGCGATAGAACAATTCCTCATCGGGCATCAGCCAGCGCTCGAGCCCCAGGTTGCGGATCACCGGATCGGCCGTCATGTAGCTCTGCGGGGTCTGGACCAGCCCCACTCCACGGTCGAAAAACAGCCCCACCGTGCGCTGCAGGAAGGTGCGCTCCGGCACCACGTCGGCGTCAAACACCGCCAGCAGGGAGCCCTGCAGTTGGGGCAGGGCGTGGTTGAGGTTGCCGGCCTTGGCGTGCTGCCGTCCGCTGCGTCGCAGGTAGCGGCAGCCCAGCTGCTGGCACAGTTGCCGCAGCGCTTCGCTCTGGCCGTCATCGAGCAGCCACACCGTGAAGCGGGGATAGGCGAGGGCCAGGCAGCCCCGCAGGCTGCGCTCCACCAGATCGGGCGCCTCGCCGCAGCTGGGCACCACCACATCCACCCAGGGCAGGTTGCCGCTGGGCTGCCGGCTGCGCTGGGCCAGCCGCTGGGCGGCCCGCTCCACCTCCTGGGCCACCGGCGGCAGCGGAAACCAGGCCAGCAGCAGCTGCAGTAGCCCATGGCCCAGCAACACCGCCTCGGCCAGCAGCAGCAGCAAGCTGAGGGCCGTGGCCAGGGGGCTGCTGAGGTTGAGGGTGGCGCTGAGGCGCCAGAGCAGGTAGAGGCCGGTGAGGCCCACCAGCACGGCAATGGCACTGCGGCGCGCCTGGATCGGCAGCGCGGCCTGGGGGCGGCGGCGGAGCAGCAGCGCCCAGGAGAGCGTGGCGATGGGGGCGACCACGGCAGGGAGTGGTGTTGCCCAGGCCAGAGCCACACCGGCGAGGGGCACCAGGGCCAACCACCAGTAGCCGGAAGCTGGGCGCGGCATCAGCTCCATGGCAGGGGGCAGCTGATCCATGGGCTGGTCAATAAGCTAGGCCGGTCCCTCCATGGCCCGGGGGGTTGGGTTTTCCCCAGGTGGGGGGCCAGAGTCGGCCTGCTGGCGGCCATCGGCCGCATCATCCTGGGGAAAACCCATCCCCTGCGGTGGAAAACCCCAAGAAATTGGGGAAAAGCGATCACGGCAGGGGATGGGCGGCCGCAGCCTCCCTACAGCTGGACGTTCTTGAACAGGCGCGACGACGCCAGCAGCATCAGGCTGCGGCTCTCCAGCGGCGCCCCCCGCGGCGTCCAGGGGTGGGGGGTGCTGGGCAGGTCTTCGCCGGCCGGCAGGGCCGTGTCGATCACCCGCAGCCATCCCGACGGACACAGCGGCAGATCGAAGTGCACTGCCCGGCTGTAGGCGTTCATGCCGCACCAGAGCAGGGGGCCCTGCACGCCATCGTTGAGGCTCCAGGCCAGGGTGTGGGACCACGCCGCCCAGTCGGGTTTGTTCAGCTCCACGCCGTGCCACTGGCGCCAGTGGGGGGAGGGGTCGTTGCTGCGGCGCTGGGGCCGCTCTGTCCATGGCTGTTCAGGGTCGAGCAGGTTGATCAGGTGCAGGCGCAGCTTCAGCAGCCGCTGCAGGTAGGTGCGCAGGGCCAGGTCGCCGCTGTCGGGTTGCCAGTGCATCCAGCCCAGGGGGTTGTTCTGGCACCAGGTGTTGTTGTTGCCCCCCTGGCTGCGGCGCACCTCATCGCCCATCAGCAGCATCGGCACCCCCGGGGCCAGCAGCAGGGTGGCCAGCAGGTTGCGCAGCTGGCGCTCCCGCAGGCTCACCACGGCGTGATCGGAGCTGGGGCCCTCCACGCCGTGGTTCCAGCTGTTGTTGTGGTTGTCACCGTCGCGGTTGTCCTCGCCATTGGCCAGGTTGTGCTTGCCGTTGAAGCTCACCAGATCGGCCAGGGTGAAGCCGTCGTGGGCGGTGAGGAAGGTGATGCACTGGCCGGGATGGGGCAGTCGCGGGTGGTAGAGGTCGGGGCTGCCGCTCAGGCGTAGGCCCAACCCCCACACCGTTTTTTCATCCCCCTTCCAGAAGCGCCGCACGTCATCGCGGAACTTGCCATTCCAGGTGGCCACGCGCCGGGCGGGAAAGTCGGCCAGTTTGTAGAGGCCGCCGCAATCCCACGGCTCGCTGATCAGCTTGAGATCGGCCAGCTCCGGGTCGGCCTCCATCGCCTCGAACAGGGGCGGTTGATCCAGGGGCATCAGCCCATCGCCGCGGCTGAGGGCAATGCCCAGGTCGAAGCGAAAGCCATCCACCCCCAGTTCGGTGGCCCAGCAGCGCAGCGATTCGAGGATCAAGCGCTGCACCAGCGGACGGTTGGCCGCCACGGTGTTGCCGCAGCCGCTCACGTCCTGGTAGTGGCCCTCAATCGATTGGTGGTAGTAGAGGCTGTCGCCGAAACCCCGCCAGCTCAGGGTGGGTCCGTGCTGATTGCCCTCGCCGGTGTGGTTGTACACCACATCGAGAATCACCTCGATGCCGGCCTGGTGGCAGGCGCTCACCAGCTGGCGCACCTGGTCGCGGGCGGTGAGGGGATCGTTGCCCACCAGGTAGTCGGGATGGGGAGCCATCCAGCTGAGGGGGCTGTAGCCCCAGTGGTTCTGGCGGCCGGCCGGGGCATCGGCGGGGTCGAAGGCCATCACCGGCAGCAGCTCGATTGCCGTGATGCCCAACTCCTGCAGCATCGGCAGGGTGTCGATCAGCCCCAGCAGGCTGCCCTGGTGTTCGGCCGGCACGGGACAGCCGGCCCCCTGGGTGAAACCCGCCACATGCAATTCATAGATCACACTGCGCTGCCAGCTGTGGCGGGGCCGGGGCGCGGCATCGAAATCAAACAGCTCCCGCTCGGTCACCACCCCCTTGAGGCAGCAGCTGGTGTTGGGGGCTCCCCCCACGGCGGCGCTGCGCTGATACCCCTGCCAGCCGGCGATGGCCCGGGCGCAGGGGTCGAGCAACACCTTGGATGGATTGAACCCATGGCCGCCCTGCTGCAGCGGGCCATAGACCCGGTAGCTGTAGCAGCTGCCCAGCCCCACACCCTCCACCTCCCCATGCCAGTGGTCACCGGAGCGGTGCTCACTGGCCAGCTCAACCACCCGCTGGGGCTCGCTGGCCTCACCGTGGGCAAACAACAGCAGCTCCACCCGCGTCGCCAGCGGAGCCACCACGGAGAAATTCACGCCCCGGCGGGTGACGCTGGCCCCCAGGGGCCAGGGGCGCCCCCGATGCACCGGGGCGCCTCGACTGGTGCGGGCCGGTGCATCGGGGGAGGCGGAGCTGGATGGGAACAACGCGGGGCTGAGCCTGCTGGGCCCACAAACTAGGCAGCAGAGCCCGGAACGTCCGTTGTCGCTGCAGAGTCCTGACCTGGAGAGCGGTCGCCCCCCCCGCCTGGTGCGCGAGGGGTTGTGGCTGTTTGCCCCCAGTCGCGACAGCCAGGGCGGCAGCAGCTGGCTGCTGGAGGCCCCGGGCGCTGGTGGCGACATCCTGGTGGATTGCCCCGCCTGGAACCAGGCCAACCTGGCCCTGCTGGCCGCCCGCCCCGGCCCTGGCACGATCGTGCTCACCGGGCGGCTGGGCCATGGCCGTTGCCGGCGCTTCCAGGAGGCCCTGGGCTGGGATGTGCTGGTGCAGGAGCAGGAGGCCTACCTGTTGCCGGGGGTGCGGCAGCTCACCAGCTTCGGCCCAGGACACCAGCTCAGTGCCGGCGTGCGCCTGCTCTGGACCCCCGGGCCCAGCCCCGGCGCCTGCGTGCTGCACTGTGCCCGGGGCGACTGGGACGGCCTGTTCTGTGGGCGGCTGTTACACCCCGTGGCTCCGGGCCAGCTCGCCCCGCTGCGCCGCGCCGGCACGTTCCACTGGGGCCGCCAGCTGGGCAGCTTGGAGCACCTGCGCCAGTGGTTACCCGCCGGCTCACCCGACTGGATCGCCTGTGGTGGAGGCCTTGGTGCCCTGCGGGGGGAGGTGCTGGTGGGGGACGGCGGCGGGGTGCTCGCCGGGCTCGATCTGGCGAGCCTGGCCGGCGCCGGGGTGGTCGGCCAGGGCTGAAAGTGGGTATGTCCACACCAGATCCATTGCGGCAAGACACTTTTCTGTTGCGATTAGGCGTTGTGCCCCATACCATTGGCGCGCTCCACGTCCTGTTGGCGCGCTCCTCACCGGGTGGTTGGATTCTCCAGCTCCCCAGCCCCGGTCCGCCACAGCCAAGTCCGCCACACCCAAGCTTTCTCCGCTTCCCATGAACAAAGCAGACCTCGTCAACCTCGTGGCTGCCCGCACCGAGTTGACCAAGACCGATGTCGGCCAAGTGGTTGACGCCCTGATCGACACCATCATCGATTCGGTGGTCGACGGTAAAAAAGTGTCGATCCTCGGTTTTGGCTCCTTCGAACCCCGCGACCGCTCCGCCCGTCAGGGTCTGAACCCCAAGACCGGCGAGAAGATCAAGATCGAGGCCAAGCGGGTGCCTGCCTTCACCGCCGGCAAGATGTTCAAGGACAAGGTGCAGGGCGTCGGCTGACCGGCCCTGCAGCCCCCAACCCCCCTGCTGCTACCGGGCCATCTGCGCCGTCACCTGGCGGCGCATCACTGTGGCGAGCAGCCGGGCTACCGGGGACGCTTTGCCCCATCACCCACCGGCCCGCTGCACCAGGGCAACCTGCGCACGGCCCTGATCTCCTGGCTTGCCGCCCGGTTGGCTGGCGGGGAATGGCTGCTGAGGTTGGACGACCTCGACACCCCGCGCAACCGGAGCGGCGCCGATGACGCCATCCTGGCCGACCTGGCCTGGTTGGGTCTCGACTGGGATGGGCCTGTGCGGCGCCAGAGCGAGCGTCGGGGGCTCTACGCCAGCGTGCTCTCGGCCCTGCGCCGGGCCGGTTGGCTCTACCCCTGCCGTTGCAGCCGCCGCATGCTGGCGGACATCTCCGCCCCCCATGGCGCCCCAGTGGTGTACCCCGGCACCTGCCGGGGGCGGGCCCTGGACTGGGCGGCCGAGGCGGGGCGCTTGCCCAGTTGGCGGCTGCAGTTGCCGGCGGGTCCCATCCGTTGGCACGAGTGTTTTGGTCCACCGGGCCGGCTCGATGGAGCCCGCCAGGTCGGGGATGTGATTTTGCGCCGCGCCGACGGGTTGATCGCCTATCACCTCGCCACGGCGGTGGATGAGCTCAGCTGCGGCATCACCGATGTGGTGCGGGGGCTGGATCTCTGGTGGGCCACGGCCCCCCAGGTGGCGTTGATCCGCCTGCTGGCGGGCGAACCCCCCCGCTACGGCCATGTGCCGCTCATGGCCGATGCCGGGGGGCAACGGCTGAGCAAGCGCGATGGCTCTGGGGGGGTGGCCGCCCTGCGCCGGCAGGGGCTCGACGCCGCCGCCGTGGTCGGTGCCCTGGCGGCGAGTGCCGGCCTGGTGCCCGCCGGCAGCCGGCTCAGCGCCAGCGAACTGCTCGAGCAGCTGCAACCAGCTGGCTTTGGCCTGGCCCTACAGACCAGGCCACCCAGGACCCTCCACTCTTAAGGAAGGTTTCGGGATCATCCCCCCTGAATCCCCCCACACTGGAAGCACGCCCCAGCTGTTCCCGGGAGCCCTGCTTCGATGCCCGCCAATTCGCAACGTCCCCTGGAGTCTGTTCAGGCCACCCGGACCAGCACCACCTGCCAGCATTGCGGCGGCAGTGGCATGTTGCGGTTGGACGACCAGCGCTACCGCACCTGTCTGCCCTGTCTGGGCCAGGGACGGTTGCCCCAGGTGCAGGCCGCAACCACCGTGGCGGACCTGCTGCAGTTGGATGACAGCACGTTCAGCGCAGTTGGTTCTTCTTCTGCCGCCAGATGAAAAAGGCTGCTGTGCCCACCACCACCGCCAAGGGAACTGCGGTGAGCAGAAGCAGGATCACGGCGGTCCAGTCGGTGTACATCGCTGCAGCCAAAAACCGGCGCCATCATCCCAGGCGATGGCCCTATTCGGTGGCGCTTGGCCTGCTTCTTTCCCTGGCCCTCTCCCCGCCCCCGGCGCAGGCCGGCGTGGAGTTCGACGATTGCCAGCCCACGCCCGAGGGTGGCGTGACCTGCGACACCCGTCCCACCGGCAACACGAACCTCGATGCCATCGATGCTCGCTTTGGCCTGATGGAGGAGGCCAGCCCGGGCTGGAATGAATTCGACCCCTATGAAGGGGATGACGACATGTTTGGCGGCAACGAAACCTGATGGCAGCCGAGGCGGTGGAGCGCACCTCCCGGCTGGTGCGCCAGCATCGCGGCCGCGCCGATGCCTTGATTGAGGTGCTGCACCAGGTGCAGGAGCTTTATGGCTTTTTGCCCCGTCCCGCCCTGCATCAGGTGGCCCGGGAGCTGCAGCTGCCCCTGGCCCGGGTGTATGGGGTGGCCAGCTTCTACCACCTGTTTCGCCTGGAGCCCCCCGCCGCCCACCGCTGTGCGGTGTGCCTGGGCACGGCCTGTTTTGTGAAGGGGGGCGCCGAGTTGGCCGCGCAGTTGGAGCAGCGCCTCGGCGTGCGTCTCGATGCTCCGGCCGGCGACGGCAGCTGGGCCCTGGAGCATGTGAGCTGCCTGGGGGCCTGCGGTCAGGCTCCGGTGTTGGTGGTGGATGGTCAGCTGGCGCCGAAGTTGCCGCTCGATGATCCCAGGGCCCTGGCGTTGCGGTTCACGGCCCTGGGGCTGGATCCCAGACCATGACGGCGCCGCAATCCCTGCAGTTGCGCTGCTGTGATGCCAGTGGTTGCCGCTCGGCCGGGGCGGGGGCGTTGCATGCCGCCCTGCTGCAGGCCCGCGACCAGCTCGGCGGTGCGGCGGAGGGCGTGGCGATCAAGCCGGTGGGCTGCCTGCGGCTGTGTGGCCGCGGCCCCCTGGTGGCCCTGGATCGGCCGGGCTCTGGGGGGATCTATGCCGGCCTCACCCCGGAGCAGGCGCCCGAGCTGCTGGCCGTGGCGGCTGGCCTCTCCCACGGCCTGGCCGACCAGCGCCTGGGGCCGGACCATCCCTTCTTTGCCCTGCAGCAGCCGGTGGTGCTGGAGGGTTGCGGCCGGGTGGATCCCACCTCAATCGACGATGCCCTGGCGATGGGCACCTATGGCCAGCTGCAACGGGTGCTGGCCGAATGCACCCCGGAGCAGGTGCGGGAGCAGGTGAAGCGCAGTGGCCTGCGCGGCCGCGGCGGTGCCGGCTACCCCACCGGGCTGAAGTGGGACACGGTGGCTCTGCAGCCCGCCGGCCTCCGCTACGTGGTGTGCAACGCCGACGAGGGCGACCCCGGTGCCTTCATGGACCGCAGTGTGCTGGAGAGCGACCCGCACCGGCTGATCGAGGGCCTGGCGATCGCCGCCTATGCGGTGGGGGCCCAGCAGGGCTATGTGTATGTGCGGGCCGAATACCCGCTGGCGATTGAGCGGCTGCAGCTGGCGCTCAAGCAGGCCCGCGCCAGGGGTTTGCTGGGGGCTGGCATCGCCGGCAGCAGCTTCAACCTGCGCCTGGAGGTGCGGGTGGGGGCCGGCGCCTACGTGTGCGGCGAGGAGACGGCACTGCTGGCTTCGATCCAGGGGCAGCGCGGCACGCCGCGGCCGCGGCCGCCGTTTCCGGCCCAGAGCGGCCTCTGGGGGCACCCCACCCTGATCAACAACGTGGAGACCCTGGCGGCAATCCCGGCGATCATCCGCGAGGGGGGTGATTGGTATGGGGCGATGGGCACCGCGGGCAGCAAGGGCACCAAGGTGTTTGCCCTCTCCGGTGCGGTGGCCAACACCGGCCTGGTGGAGGTGCCGATGGGCACGAGCCTGCGCACGGTGGTGCTCACCATCGGCGGTGGCGTGCCCGGTGGCGAGGGGCCCGATGGGGGGGTGAAGGCGGTGCAGACCGGCGGCCCCTCAGGGGGCTGCATCCCCGCCGCCCTGCTGGATACACCGGTGGACTACGAGAGCCTGCGGCAGCTCGGCTCGATGATGGGCTCCGGCGGCATGGTGGTGATGGGCGAGAGCACCGCCATGCCGGCGGTGGCCCGCCATTTCATGCGCTTCAGCGTGGCTGAGAGCTGCGGCAAGTGCGTGCCCTGCCGCGCCGGCACCGTGCAGCTGCTGGAGCTGCTCGACCGATTTGCCGAGCACCGCGCCAGCCTGGCGGATCTGGAGCGGCTGGAGCAGCTGTGCGGCATGGTGCAGGCCACCAGTCTCTGCGGCCTGGGCCAGGCGGCGCCCAACCCTGTGTTGAGCACCCTGCGCCACTTCCGCCAGGAATACCAGGCAGCCTGCCGGGCGCCACAGCTGTGTGAGCCCCTCACCTCCTGCAGCCTGGAGGCGAAGGGGCCATGAGCGTGCTCACCCTCACGGTGGATGGGATTGAGGTGGCCGTGCCGGCGGGGTCGACCCTGCTCGCCGCGGTGCGGGCCGCCGACGCCGAGCTGCCCACCCTCTGCCACCTCGATGGGCTGACGCCGGTGGCGGCCTGCCGGCTGTGTTTGGTGGAGGTGGAGGGCAGCGGCAAGCTGCAGCCCGCCTGTGCCACCGCCGCTGTGGAGGGCGTGGTGATCCAGACCCAAACCCCCCAGCTGCGGGAGTACCGCCGCATGGCGGTGGAGCTGTTCTTCGCCGAGGGCAACCACGTGTGTGCCTTCTGCGTGGCCAACGGTGCCTGCGAACTGCAGGATGTGGCCGTGGCGGTGGGCATGGACCACTCCCGCTTCCCCTATCAGTACCCCCAGCGCCAGGTGGATGCCTCCCACCCCCTGTTTGCGCTCGACCACCACCGCTGCATCCTCTGCACCCGCTGCGTGCGGGTGTGCGATGAGATCGAGGGGGCCCATGTGTGGGATGTGGCCCACCGCGGTGCCGAATGCCAGATCATCGCCGGGCTCGACCAGCCCTGGGGCGAGGTGGAGGCCTGCACCAACTGTGGCAAGTGCGTGGATGTGTGCCCCACCGGCGCCCTGTTCGACAAGGACGACACCACCGCTGAGAAGCAGCCCCACCGCGAGCGGCCGGCCCTGCTGCGCCGGGCCCGCGACCAGCAGCACTGGCAGAACCAATGACGACCCTGCCCCCCCGCCAAGGCGCCAAATTGCGGTTCGCCACGGTGTGGCTGGCCGGCTGCAGCGGCTGCCACATGTCGTTTCTCGATCTCGACGAGTGGCTGTTCGAGCTGGCCGAGCAGGTGGAGGTGGTGTTCTCGCCGGTGGCCAGCGACGTGAAGGTGTTCCCCGAGGGGGTGGATCTGTGTCTGGTGG
>JAGYNF010000350.1 GCA_018400215.1 Cyanobium sp. M55B138
GGGCGGGGCCGCCGGAGGCCCTGCGCAGCAGCCCGGTGCTGTTCGCCCACTACAGCAGCAACCGCCGCGGCGATCTGCTGATCCAGAGCGGCCAGCTGGAACCGGGCAGCAGCGAAACCGAGCTGCGCTTCGCCGCAGGCGGGCGGCGGCGACTGCGCTGGCCCGTGAGTGGCCCGATGCAGCTGCTGCCGGAGGGGGGAGCGGTGGTGGTGCCCGACACCGAGGGTCTGCATCTGGAGGCCCTGCCGCCCCTGCCGGCGCGGCGGCAAACCCTGCCCGGCAGCCGTGATCTGAGCAGCTTCTGCCCCCAGGCCGGCCGGGCCCTGCTGCTGCGCCACTGGCCCGATTACCGCCGATCGCTGGAACTGGTGGAGCCGGGCCAGCCCCCCCGCCAGCTCTGGCTCGGCAGCCAAGCCCTGGTGGCCAGCGCCTGCGACCGCAGCGGCGAGCGGGTGTGGGCCCTGTTGCTAGAGGGCCAGCAACGCCCCCTGCTCACCCTGCTGGCCCTCGATCGCAACGGCCGGCGCCTGGCCCAGCGGCCCCTGGAGGGTTGGGAGCTGGAGCCGGGGACTGGCCTGCACTGGGATCCGGCCAGCGGCCAACTGCTCGCCGCCCTGCGCCCCCTGGCATCCGGGGACGCCCCGCCCAAGCCGGCCCGGGCCGTGCTGTTCGATGCCGAAACCCTGGAGCTGCGCGTGCTGGATGCGGCGGTGCGCCAGGTGTTCTGGCTAGCTGCGGGCTAGAACAGCCGTCGGCAGGCCACCCCGCAGGTGAGGCAAGCGTGACTCTCAAGCTCAGCACCCGGCAGGAGCAACTCCTCCAGTCCCTACGCGCCGCCAAAGCTGAGCTCTCCGGCCAGGATCTGCACGCCCTGTTGCGCAGCAGCAGCACCCCCATGGGCCTGGCCACGGTGTATCGCCACCTGCGCCAACTGCAGCAATGGGGTCTGGTGCGCTGCCGCCACCTGCCCAGCGGCGAAGCCCTGTTTGCCCCCACCGAGCGGGACGACCACCACCTCACCTGTGTGGATTGCGGCTCCACCCAGCGGTTGCCCCACTGCCCGGTGCACGATCTGGCGGTGCCCACCGGTGAGCTGCAGGGCTTCCTACCGCTGTTCCACACGCTGGAGTTCTACGGACTCTGCGCCGCCTGCCAGCAGCGCCAGGGCCGCCCCCCCATCCCGACCGGGGGCCAGCCCCCTGTCTAGCGTGCCGAAACCTATGGTCTGGGAACGATTCCCAGCGACCCATGCCCGCCAGCGCAATCCCCAGCGGCCTGCCCGTCACCATTCTCACCGGCTTCCTGGGGGCGGGCAAAACCACCCTGCTCAACCACATCCTCACCAACCAGCAGGGCCTCAAAACCGCCGTGCTGGTGAATGAATTCGGCGAGATCGGCATCGACAACGATCTGATC
>JAGYNF010000351.1 GCA_018400215.1 Cyanobium sp. M55B138
TCCTGCCGAATGGGATTGAGGCGCAGCAGCTCGGTTTTGAGGAAGGGGAAGCGCAGTTCCTCCAACAGCTGGCGCCAATGGGTGTGGGTGACATTGCCATGCTGACCAGCCAGATAGAGCGCCTCCAGGCGGAAGCCGGCATCAACCAGCACGCCGCTCCAGCCCACCTCACAGGCGCGCACCAGATCGATCTTGGTGCCCCAGATGCCGATCTGCTCCCAGAACGCCCAGAACAGGGGGCTGCGCAACACCCGCGGCCGGTAGGCCATGAAGTAGCTCTGCAGATGGGAGCGAATCGCCGTGCTCTCGGTGAGCCCCACCACATCGGCGCTGCTGGCCGCCAGCCGTTCAAACAAGCCATCCACGCTGTGCAGCGGCCCGTAGCAGCTGTCGTTGGTGAGGATCAGCAGGGGCAGGCGATCCAGCCAGCGCCGGCAGAAGGCCAGGCCCGCCGCCCAGCTGCCGAAGTCGTAGCCCTCGTTGTGGCGCACCAGCACCACCGCGCAGAGTTCGCGCAGCTGGGCCATGGCATCGGTGCGCTCCAGCAGGGCCGGCGCCGCCGACACAAACACCAGATCGGCATGGGCCCGGTAGGCCCGCAGCTGCTCGAACACATCCGGGCGCACCTGGCCCTGGCCATCCCAGTGCACGTAGATCAGCAGCGGGCGCTCGCCGGGCTTGCGCCACTGCGGCTGCACCCAGCTGTAAAGGATCCGCTCCCGGGAAAGCGCCAGGGGCCTAGGGGGTAGCGCCATCGGCTCGAAGCGATGGGAGGCGGGGCCGAGAAAGCGGTGGTAGAGGGGATCACCCTGCTGAAAGCGCAGCGGGTAGCGCTGGCGCAGGGCGCCCGATTCCCGGGCCAGGCGGTTGCGTTTCTCGCCGGCGATGTCGTCGCCGCGGCTCTTCGATTCGGCGTGGATGATCCGCGGCTCGGGGGTCACGATCACGGCGCGTCCCTCGGCGCTGAGGCGCCAGCAGAGGTCCACGTCGTTGTAGGCCACCACGAAGGATTCATCGAAGCCACCCAGCCGGTCGAAATCGGCGCTGCGCATCAGCAGGCAGGCGGCAGTGGCCGCCGACCACTGCTCCTGAAGCTCCAGCACGGCAAAGGGAGCCGTCTCCGCCCCCGGCCGCAGCCCCTTGCCGGGCGAGAGGATGTCGTGGGGCTGGCGGGCCGCCGCGGCCAGGCCGTGGTGCTGGATCGTGCCGTCTTCAAACAGCAGCCGGGCGCTCACAGCACCGGTGACGGCCAGGGCGAAGGGATCCAGCAGGGCCTCGATCGGCTGGGGCGATGTGAAGCGGATGTCGTTGTTGAGAAACAGCAGGAAGCTGCCGCTGCAGTGCTGGCGCGCGCGGTTGTTGAGGGCGGCGAAATTGAAGGGGCTGTCGTCCCGCAGGCTCAGAATGGACAGG
>JAGYNF010000352.1 GCA_018400215.1 Cyanobium sp. M55B138
GCCCCTGCCAGCCATCGAAGCGCTCGGCCACCCAGCCCCGCTGCCGGGCCAGCAAGCGGATCTGCTCCACCAGGCGGTTGAGGCCATGGCCGTTGATCAGCCGGTTGCGGCGCAGCGGCAGGCTGTCCAACTCCCGGTTGAGCAGGAAAGCCAGCCCCAGCCCACGCCGCCCCAACTGCTCATTGGCCTGGTCGGCCGGGGCGGCGCGCCAACCCACCGCTGGCGCTGGCAGCTCCAGCAGCTCGATCAGCTGGCTGAAGGGATCCTGCTGGCGAGGCCGAAAGGGCAGAAAGCTCTGCCGCAGCCCATCGACCGCCAACAGAGCGGCGAAGCGCTGCTCAAAGTCGAGCAGCTGCGGGGCGTGCCGGATCCAGCGCCGCCGCGCCGGGCCGCGCAGGCGGCGGCCATCCAGTTGCGCCCCCACGTAGGCCCGGAAGCTGGGGGCGCCGTAGAGCCGGCCCAGCCCATGGGCATAGAGGGAATTGAGCAGATCGGCCTGGGGGCGCACGAAGCTGATCACGTGCAGGTCGAGCCCCTGGGCGGCGCAGTGCTGGCGCAGGCGCGCCAGGGCCTGGGGGTCGCGGATCAGCGGCACGAAGTGCTCAGCGCTGAGCAGCAGATCACCGCTCCAGCGCCGCTGCTGGCTGAGCAAGCGCTCCAACGCCTCGAACCGGCCGGCCTGCAGCGCCCGGGCCAGGTGGCGGTGGGAGTGTTCCCGCCAGGGGGTGGGATAGCGCAGGCCCTGGCGCTCCAGGGCCCGCCGATTGGCCTGCAGCCGCGCCTGCAGATAGGTGCTGGCGGTCTTGTGGGGGCCGGCGTGCAGGTGGAGGGTGCGCTGGGGCGGCCGCATCGGTGCCGGGCTCATCGGCACTGGAGCGGGCCTTCAACGGGCATGATCGCCCAGCACAGGCCAGCCCCTGGGTCGTGAGCGTGAGCCAGCCAACCCGCCAGCAGCTGCGGCTGCAGTCGATCGCCTGGGCTCTGGGGCTGGAGGCGGCCCTGCGGGCGGGGGGCTGCGGGCTCTTCTATGGCCTGCTCGCCTTTCATCTGCAGCGGGTTGACCCCGACGACAGCCACCTGCAGGCCGTGAGCGACTGGCCGGAGGGGCAGCCCTGGCCGGCGGCGCTGGTCACGGTCGCGCCAACTGTGATAATCGGGCTCATCCGTGCCTGGTTGCCGCTGGTCGGCGCCGCCCTGCTGCTGCACCTGTCACTGCACCTGCTTCGGCACAGATCACGCCTGGTCGCACATCGCGTCCTGTCGGCCCGCCGGCCCTGAAGACCCTGGGATGAGCCTGCTGCATGCCACCTGGCTGTTTCCCCCCCAAGGGGCAGGGGGCCGCCTGTTTCTGTGGGCGGACACCTGGAAGGTGGCCAGCCCGGTGCAGCCCGGCGACCAACCCCTGCTGGCGCC
>JAGYNF010000353.1 GCA_018400215.1 Cyanobium sp. M55B138
GGGGTGGAGGGCCGCTCCCGCCGCCACCACCCGGCCCTGCCGGAGGTCGGCGTCGCCGCCGTCGTAGCCCGTGACCCGGCCACCGGCCTGCTCCACCAGCACCACACCAGCGGCCAGATCCCAGGGCGCCAGGCCCCGCTCCCAGTAGCCATCGAGCTTGCCGCTGGCCACAAAGGCCAGGTCAACGGCGGCGGCTCCCGCCCGGCGCACGCCATGGCTGCGGTGGGTGAACCAGGCGAATTCGGCGTAGTTGTTGTCCCGCCGGGTGTGGCGGTCGTAGGCAAAGCCGGTTACCAACAGGGCATCGGCCAGCCGGCTGCAGCGGCTCACGGCCAGACGGCGACCGTTGCACCAGCTGCCCAGGCCGGGTGCGGCCCAGTAGAGCTCCCCGAGGGCGGGCACGGCCAGGGCCCCCAGCAGGGGCAGTCCACGCCAGGTGAGGCCCACGGAGGTGGCGAAGAAGGGAAAGCCGTGGGCGTAGTTGGTGGTGCCATCCAGCGGATCCACACACCACTCCAGATCACCGGCCGCCGGCCGCCGGCCACTCTCTTCGGCCAGGATGCCGATCTCGGGGGTTTCGCCCTCCAGCAGCGCCAGCACGGCGGCTTCGGCGGCCAGGTCGGCCTCGGTGACCAGATCGCCACAGCGGCCCTTCTCCCGCACCTGTTCCAGGCGGCCGAAATGGGCGGAGAGCTGCACGCCCCCGGCCTCAGCACCCCGCCGGGCCACGTCGCTGAGCCGCTCCACAGCCCCCAGGCCCAGCCCACACTGCTGCAGCGCCCGATCGCTCAGGCTGCCGGGCAGCCCCGCAGCAGGGGCATCGGCAGCGGTGGTGGTGCTGTTGGGCATGGCGGGCTGAATGGCAGGTGGAGGGGTGCTGGGGCTGGGCCTCGAGGTCTACTCCTCGTCGAGGGGTAGACCGGGCCGAATCCTGCCCCGGCCGAAGTGGCGGCCGAACTGCAGCTCGTACACCTCATCTTCATCCTGGGTTTCCACCTCCAAAGGGCCGATCGCCCGGGCCACGCAGAGCAGGCCATAGCCCCGCCCCCGCACCTCCTTCGATAGACCCAGGGCCTCCCGCTGGTCGATCTCCCCCTCCAGCACCCGCACCGCACAGGCGGTGCAGCAGCCATTGCGGCAACTGAAGGGCAGTGGATCCCCCTGCTGCTCAAAGCTGCGCAGGATGTAGTCGCCTTCGCGCACCTGGTGGGTGATCACGCGACCGGTCTGGCGCCAGTGCACCGTGATTGGGAAGTGCTGCGTCATAGCGGGCTCCGTCCAGAGAGGTCCGTCCCCAGGCAGGAACGGCAGAGGGTCAACTGCTACATTGACACCACGTTGCCCCATTTTGCCGCTGGAGAGGTGGCCGAGTGGTCGAAGGCGCAGCACTGGAAATGCTGTATAG
>JAGYNF010000354.1 GCA_018400215.1 Cyanobium sp. M55B138
GCGACACCCTGCGGCTATACACCAATGCGGATCCGCTGGGGACGGAGCTGGCCGGTGCCCTCAAAAACGTGATGGCGGTGGCGGCGGGGCTCTGCGATGGCCTGGAGCTGGGTGCCAACGCCCGGGCCTCCCTGCTCACCCGCGGCCTGGCCGAAATGGGGGGCGTGATGCAGGGCCTGGGGGGCTGCCTCACCACCCTCTACGGCCTGGCCGGCCTGGGCGATCTGCTGGCGACCGCCACCAGTGTGCTGAGCCGCAATTACCGCTGCGGCCTGCTGCTGGCCCAGGGACACAGCGCTGCGGAGGCGGCCACGGAGATTGGAGCCACCGTGGAGGGGCTGCGCACGGCCTTGGCCGCGGTGGCCCTGGCGCAACGGGAGGGCTGGTCGCTGCCCATCTGCGAACAGGTGGTGGCGGTGATCGAGTCCCGTTCCAGTCCGGCCGATGCGGCGCGAGCCCTGATGGGTCGAGACCTGAAGTCGGAGTGCCCCCCTTGACGATGGCCCCGTCCATGGCCTGTCCCGGCGTGCTGGTCGAGGCCTTCACCGAGTCGCCCTGTGGCGGCAACGGTGCCGCGGTGGTGCTGTTGGATCGCCCCCTGGCAGCAGGGCCGATGCAGGCCCTGGCCCGCAGCCTCAACCAGTCGGAGACGGCCTTTCTGCTGCGTCACCCCGAAGGCTGGCTGTTGCGCTGGTTTACGCCGAGCTGTGAGGTGAACCTCTGTGGCCACGCCACCCTGGCGGCCACCCTGGCCCTGGGCCACTGGGGCCTGCTGGAGCCGGGGGCGGCGGTCAGCCTGCACAGCCGCGGTGGTCCCCTGGCGGTGGCGTTGCAGGGGGCGGCAGGCCCGGCATCGATCGTGCTGCCCAGCGGAGGCCTGCGCGCCGCCGAGCCATCCCCGGCGCTGGTGGCCTATCTGCACCAGCATCTGGCACAGGGGGCGCAGGCCTACTGGGAGTCGCCCCTGGGGTACTGCGTGGTGCTGTTGCCCTCCGCGGCACCCCTGGCCGGTACGTCCCTGCCGGCGGAGGGCCTGCCGGCGGAGGTGCGAGGCGGCCTGGTGCTGATGCAGCCCCTGGGGGGGGGCAGGGGCGATGGACCAGCCTCCCCGCCGAGCTTCCCCCAGGTGCTCGGTAAGGCCTGCGACTACCAGATCCGCTTTCTCGCCCCGGGGCTGGGCATTCCGGAGGATCCGGTCACCGGTTCAGCCCATGCCCTGGTGGCACCCTGGTGGCTCGAGCGGCTGGGGGTGGAGCGGGTGCGGGGCTGGCAATGTTCGGACCGTCCCGGCGGCATGGTGTGCGAGGCGGCTTCATCAGGCATGATCCGCTTAAGCGGTGCAGGTCATCTCCTGTGGCACGGAAGCTTGCAACTTGGCTGCGGCGGTTCCTGCGACGTCGAC
>JAGYNF010000355.1 GCA_018400215.1 Cyanobium sp. M55B138
GGCAGCAGGGCCAGCAGATCCCAGGGGCTGGTGTTGGCGATCACGCCGCGTCGGGCCCGGATGCATTCCCCGCCCACCAGACGCACCCCCTTGGCCTGGCCCCGCTCCACCAGCACCTGCTCCACCGGCGCTCCCGTGCGCAGCTGGCCGCCGTAGCGCTCCATGCCCCGCACCAGGGCAGCGGCCACGGCCGCACTGCCGCCGATCGGGTAGTCGAGGCAGGCCCCCGGCTCGAACCACTCGCCAAACAGGGTGGCCATTGCCGCCGCGCTGGTTTGATCCATCGGCAGCCCGGAGATCAGGAAACAGAGCAGCTCCACCCAGTGCAACAGGAAAGGATCGCGCAGATGGCGCCGCGCCATCGGCCCAAAACTGCCGCCGAGGGCGGCCAGCCGCGGCGCCTGGGCCAGCAGCCCCAGGGCCTGGCCGCCCAGGGTGCTGGCCAGCCCCAATCCAGGCCGCAGGGCCAGCAGGGGCAGGGATCGGGCCGCCCGGCAGCTCGGCTCCAGCCAGGCCATGAAGGCGGCCCATTCATCGGCGGCGGCGGCTCCCCGCAGCTCGCGCACCATCGCCAGAAAGGGATCGAGGCCCACCCCCACCCGCAGCTGGCCTTCCGGCAGCAGCAGGCCCCAGTCCTGGTAGGTGACCACGGGCAGACGTTCGTCCACGGCCGCCAGCACCTGGGCCAGGGGATTGCTGCTGGGCCAGCGGCCCAGGCCCGACCACAGCGATGGTCCGGATTCGAAGTGAAAGCCGCGGCGTTGAAAGCCATGGGCAGCCCCGCCGGGCTGGCTGTGGGCCTCCAGCACCAGCACCTCCAGGCCCTGGCGGGCGGCGATCGCCCCCGCACAGAGGCCACCCAGGCCGCTGCCCACCACCACAAGATCCACCGTGCCCACGCTGCCCTTGTCCATTCGGCCTGGGGGCCCAAAACGCCTGTTGTCCCGCCGATGCTATGCACGGTTCTCCGTTTCGCCCCTTGCCTGTGCTGCGCCAACATCTGCGGGTGCTCAACGTCGCCACCGGCGGCGAGGGTTTCACCAACATCACGACGGCTCTCGATGCCGAGCTGGGGGCCAGCGGCCTGCGGCAGGGGGTCGCCACCCTGGTGTGTCTGCACACCAGCTGCAGCCTCACCATCAATGAAAACGCCGATCCACGGGTGCTGCAGGACCTGGCGGCCTACCTCCAGGCCCTGGTGCCCCAGGAGGGGGTGCGGCCGATCAGCGGCCGCGGTGACCTGCGCGCCTATCGCCACGACGACGAGGGGCCCGACGACATGCCGGCCCACATCCGTACCGCCCTCACGGCCACCAGCCTGCAACTGTCCTTCGATCAGGGGCGCCTAGTGCTCGGCACGTGGCAGGCGGTGTACCTCTGGGAGCACCGC
>JAGYNF010000356.1 GCA_018400215.1 Cyanobium sp. M55B138
TCAGCCGCTTGACGGCCTGGCCGCCGAGGCGCTGACGCAAGCGGCGCAGGATCCCGGGAATCCGCTCCGCCCAGGGGCTCCCGGCCAGTGCGGCCCGCAGCTGGGCCTCGCTCACCCCGTGATCCAGGCCGTCGGCGTTGGCACCGGGGAACCAGTGGCCGCCGTTGCCCAGCAGGCCATAACGGGCCCGGGCAAAGCTCTCCAGATCCCAGGCCTCCAGCAGGTTGTGCAGCCAGAGCAGCACCGGCAGGTTGAGCTCGCCGGGGGTCTGCGGCCAATCGGGCAGGCCCTCGGCCCAGCTGGCCAGCCACTCCTGGCCAAGCGCCTGGCAGCGGGCCGCCTCCAAGCGGGCCAGCAGCGGGGGCAACAGCTGCGGGGCCTGGTGGAGCTGGGCGGCCGCCGCCAGGTGCAGATCCAGGTCCTGGGGCCGGGCCGCCCCCAGGCTGAGGGTGTGCACCTGGGGGCGGCTGAGGCAAAACAGATCGTTGAACACGATCGGATGCAACGGCTCGCACAACTGCTGCAGGCGCTGCGAGGGGCTGTGCAGGTGGCCCCCCTTATCGGTGGGGCTGATCACGAACACGCCCATGTCGTGGGCAGCGGCGGCTTCGATCGCGGGCCAGTTGTCCTGGCGGATGTAATACCAGTGCAGATTGACGTAGTCGAAGGCGTCGCTGGCGATCGCCTCCTGAATCAACGCCAGGCTGGCGTGGGTGGAAAAGCCGAGATGGCCAATGCGGCCATCGGCCTGCCAGCGGCGCGCCACAGCCAGGGCGCCCCCCGGCCGCAGGGTGTGCTCGAGGTGCTCGCGCAGATTGATGCCATGGATCGCCAGCAGGTCCACCCGCTCCACCCCCAGCCGCTCGAAACTGGTGGCCAGCTCCCGCTCAAAGGCCTGGGCATCGGCCTGGGGCGGCACCTTGGTCTGGAGGATGCGCTGGGGATCGGGCACCTCGGCCAGCAGCCAACCCAGCTGCCGCTCCGAGCTGCCGTAGTGGCGGGCGGTTTCGATGTGGTGCATGCCCACCGCCACCGCCCGCTGCAGCATCGCCCGCAGGTTGGCCTGGCTCTCGGCCGTGATCTCCGCAGCGGGCAGGTCGCTCCAGCTCTGCTGAAAACGCATCCCCCCCAGCGACAGCACCGGCATCGCCAGGCCCGTGCGCCCGAACCGCCTGGTGGGGATCGGGGCGGGCGGGGGGGCGGCCATCAGCTGGGGACCCGCCGGGGCTGGATGTCCTGCTGCTCCAGCTGCTGCACCAAAGCCGGCAGCTCGCCGTAGTCCACCCAGTGGATGCAGTCCACCGGACAGGTATCGATCGCCTCCTGGATGCGCTCGGTGCTGTCGCCGTCCTGGCGAATGGCCCGGGAGCGCCCCCATTGGGCCTCC
>JAGYNF010000357.1 GCA_018400215.1 Cyanobium sp. M55B138
CCGTGGGGGAGCCGATCAACCCGGAGGCCTGGATGTGGTACCGGGATGTGATCGGCGGCGATCGCTGCCCGGTGGTGGACACCTGGTGGCAGACCGAAACCGGCGGCGTGATGATCAGTCCCCTGCCCGGCGCCACCCCCACCAAGCCCGGCTCCTGCACCCTGCCCCTGCCGGGCATCGCTGCCGACATCGTCGACCACGACGGCAATTCCCAGCCGGCCGACGCCGGCGGCTACCTGGCGGTGCGCCGGCCCTGGCCGGGAATGATGCGCACCGTGCACGGCGATCCTGAGCGGTTCCGCAAGAGCTACTGGGAGGAGGTGCGGCCGGCCGATGGCTCGCATCTCTACTTCGCCGGTGATGGCGCCCGCCGCGATGCCGACGGCTATTTCTGGGTGATGGGCCGCGTCGACGACGTGATCAACGTGAGTGGCCACCGCCTGGGCACGATGGAGATCGAGAGTGCCCTGGTGAGCCACCCGGCCGTGGCGGAGGCCGCCGTGGTGGGCCGCCCCGATGACCTCAAGGGTGAGGGGATTGTGGCGTTTGTGTCGCTGGAGGGGGGGCGCCGTGGCGACGACGCCCTGGCGGCCGAGCTGCGCCGCCATGTGGGCAAGGAGATCGGCCCGATCGCCCGCCCCGATTTGATTAAGTTCAGCGATGCCCTGCCGAAAACCCGCAGCGGCAAGATCATGCGCCGCATCCTGCGGGCTCTGGCCGCCGGCCAGGAGGTGAGCGGTGACACCTCCACCCTCGAGGACCGCTCGGTGCTTGATCAGCTGCGGGTTTGAGCCTGCCGTTGGCTCCAGCCGGTGATCGTGTCCGCCAACCGTTCCATGGAGCGCTGGCGGGCCGGGTCGTCGGCCCAGCTGCCCAGCAGTTGCCGCCGCAGGCCGCCACTGGCCGGACTGAGGTGGTCGCCCGGTAACTCGAGCAGCTCGGAGGCGTCGCCGGCCCGGCCCTGCAGCACCCCCAGCAGCCGCCGGCTCTGGTCGATGCCATCGCGGTTGAAGCGCACCAGCAGGTTGCTGGGTTGGCGGTAGCTGCTGGCCACCTGCCGCAGGGTGTCCTCCGGCGAGGGGCTGAATTCACTGCGGAAATTGAGCTGTTGGCCCAGTTCCGCCAGCAGGGGCACCGAGCGTTCGGCGGAGAAGTTGTTGAAGCTCAGGGCGGCCAGTCCAGCGGCGCCGCGGCCGCCATCGGGGGCGAGCAGGTGCAACTTGCAGCCCAGGCTGTGGCCCAGCCGCAGGGGGAGGGCATCGCTGTGGCGCAGGCTGCGGAACTGGCGCCAGGCCGCATTGGCCTGGCTCTGGTGGTCGAATCCCGGCACATAGCTCCAGGCCAGCACCCGCCAGCCCCGGTCGGCCAGGGCCTCCAGCAGGCGTC
>JAGYNF010000358.1 GCA_018400215.1 Cyanobium sp. M55B138
CTGGGATGCTCGCTCGCGGCCGCCCAACCAGGTTTGCAACAGCTGGGCCTGCTCGCTGGCCTCCAGCTGCACCGCAGCACCCGCCTCCTCGGCCACCAGCGCCTGCAGCAGCGGCATCAGCAGGTTGTGCCGGCGCAGCAGCTGAAGCACCGCTGGATCCCCATGCAGGAGCTGGGCAGAGGGGGCCAGGGTGGGTTCGGCCGATTCCTGGCCGTGGCCGCTGTCCATGCCACTTGATCGTTCAGCGCACCAATCACCCTACGGGGTGGGGGATTCCAGGCTGATCCGGCTGGCCAGCTCGGCCAGGCCAACAGCGTCCACGCCTGGCGCCAGGGGGAAGCGCCCCTCGCGGGGAATCACCACGAAACAGTGGCGGGGGTTGAGGTCGGCGCGGGCCTGGTGAAAGCCGCGGCTGAGGGTTGGTGTGAGGCTGCGCTTCACTTCAATGGCCCAGCGTTCACCCCCGGGGTGGTCGATCACCAGATCCATTTCGGCGCCGCCGGCGGTGCGATAAAAGAAAGCCTGGCAACGCTGGGGCATCAGCGTGAGCAGGGTTTCGAGCACGTATCCCTCCCAGCTGGCGCCGGCCACCGGATGGCCGAGCACCGCATCGGCGCTGTCGAGCCCCAACAGGGTGTGCACCAGGCCGCTGTCGCGCACAAACACCTTGGGGGCCTTGACCAGGCGTTTGCCGGCATTGGCCACAAGCGGCTGGAGCTGCCGCACCAGCAGGAGATCCACCAGCAGATCGAGATAGTGGCGGATGGTCTTGCCATCCACACCCAGGGCTCGGCCGAGGGCAGCAGCATTCAACAAGCCCCCTTGGTTGTGGGCCAGCATGGTCCAGAAGCGGCGCAGGGTCTCGGCCGGAATGCGCGGTCCCAACTGGGGGATGTCGCGTTCCAGATAGGTGCGAATGAACTGTTCCCGCCAGATGCTGCTGCTGGCGTCATCGGGGGCTTGCACACTGTCGGGGAAGCCGCCGCGAATCCAGAGGCGTTCGCTGGCCTCGGCGCCGAGCTCCAGCACCGAGAGCCCACTGAGTTCGAGGTAGCAGATGCGGCCGGCCAGGCTTTCGCTGCTCTGCCGAATCAGCTCCACAGAAGCCGAACCCAGCAGTAAAAACTGGCCACTGCGGCGGCCGCTCAGGCGATTGGCATCGATCACCCCCCGCAACACCTCAAAAAGCCCAGGTAGCCGCTGCACCTCATCGAGGATCAGCAGCTGATCGTGATGGTGGCTCAGGAACAGTTCAGGTTCCTGCAGCTTGGCTCGGTCGGCCGGCGATTCCAGGTCGAGCACGAGGGCCTCCCGCTGCTGGGCGACCTGGCGCGCCAGGGTGGTTTTACCCACTTGGCGGGGCCCCAACAGGGCAACGGCCG
>JAGYNF010000359.1 GCA_018400215.1 Cyanobium sp. M55B138
TGCCGGGTCTGCCCAGCTGCGCGAGCTGATCGCCGCACTCGACAACCCCAAGATGCTGGGGGATCTGCAGCAGACCATGAGCAATGCCGAGCGGCTCACGGCCCAGTGGGGGGCCGTGGGGGGCGACGTGCACCAGCTCACCGCCGACCCCCGCTTCATGGATGGCCTTCGCAGTGTGGCCGTGGGCCTGGGCCAGTTCTTCGAGGAGCTCTACCCCGCCCAGACCGGGGCCACCCAGCCGCAGGTGCTGCCGGACAGCAAGACGCCGCCCGCCGCGGAACCCCGCTAGGTCACACTCCGGCGATGGCCTCCATGGCGATGGCGGCAATGGCCTGGTCACTGGCCTTGGGCAGCTGCACGTATTTGCCGCCGGCGGCCTCGGCCAGGTCTTTGCCCATGCCGCTGCCGATGAACTTGCGCTCGGTGTCGATCACCAGCAGCTTGAGGCCCAGGGCCCGGTAGCGGCCGGCCACCTGCTTCACCTCCTCCTTGAGGTCCACCGGCTCCTCGCCCTCCAGCTGGGGCTGGCCCAGGGAGCGGCTGAGGGGCACATTGCCGCGGCCATCGGTGATCGCCACCACCACCACCTGGCCCAGATCACCCGTGGCCAGCGCGTTGGCCCCCACCCGGGCGGCCTGGGAGAGGCCGTGGGCCAACGGCGAACCGCCACCGCAGGGCATCGATTCGAGGCGCCGGCGGGCGGCGGTGATCGAGCGGGTGGGGGGCAGCAGCACCTCGGCCTGCTCGCCGCGGAAGGGGATCAGGGCCACCTCGTCGCGGTTTTCGTAGGCCTCGGTGAGCAGCCGGATCACGGCCCCCTTGGCGCTCTGCATGCGATTGAGCGCCATCGAGCCGCTGGCATCCACCAGGAAGATCACCAGGGCACCGGCCTTGCGCTGCAGCTGCTTGGCCCGCAGGTCGCCGTCTTCCACCACCACCTTGCGATGGGGCTCCCGTTCGCGACGGGATTTCTGGTAAGGCGCTGCGGCCCGCAACGTGGCATCGACAGCGATGCGCTTCACCGGGCCGCGGGGCAGCATCGGCTTCACGTAGCGGCCGCGGGAATCGCTGAACACCACCGCCCGGCTGCCGCTGCCGCCGGTCTTGGCCTTGGCCGACGAGAACAGCAGCAGGTCGGGATCGATCGCCACGGCCTCCGGATCCAGCAAAAACTCCTCCGGCACCTGGGGGGGTGGCTGGTCGTCCGGGGTGTCGTCCTCGTCCTCGGGCTCGTCGTTGTCGCTTTCGCTTTCGTCGTCGGGCTCATCGGGCGCGTCGGGCTCCTGCTCGTTCTCGGGCGGTTGCTCCCCCTGGGGCGGCGGCGGTGGCGGGGGCGGGGGCTCCAGCGGTTGCTCTGGATCGGGGGGGGGCAGC
>JAGYNF010000036.1 GCA_018400215.1 Cyanobium sp. M55B138
GGGGATGGCCCTCTCCACCCTGCGCTCCAACCGCCTGCGCAGCCTGCTCACGATGCTGGGCATCGTGATCGGCAATGCCTCGGTGATCACCTTGGTGGGGGTGGGCCGGGGAGCCCAGAACCTGGCCGAAGGCCAGCTCAGCAACCTGGGGGCCAACGTGCTGTTTGTGGTGCCGGGCAGCAATGACACCCGCCGCCAGGGCATCGATTTCCCCAAGACCCTAGTGCTGGAGGATGCCGAGGCCATCGCCCAGCAGGTGCCCAGCGTGAGCCGGGTCGCCCCCCAGATCACCCTCAGCGAGGTGGTGCAGGCCGGCTCCGCCAGCAGCAGCGCCTCCGTGCTGGGGGTGACGCCAGAGTTTTTACCGGTGCGCCAGTTTGACCTCAAGCTCGGGCGGTTTTTCAGTGGCAACGACCTCGACAGCGCCCGCAATGTGGCGGTGATTGGCCCCGACCTCGCCGAGAAGATGTTCCCGGGGCAGGACGCCCTCGGCCAGACCCTGCGCATTCGCAACCAGGCCTTCGAGGTGATCGGTGTGCTCGACCCCAAGGGGGCGGTGTTCGGCCAGAACCAGGACGAAAACGCCTACATCCCCCTCACCACCATGGTGAGCAAACTCTCGGGCCGGGATCCCACCTATGGGGTGAGCCTCAACTTCATCAGTGTGGAAGCCCGCGATGCCGACAGCATCAATGCGGCGGCCTTTCAGATCACCAACCTGCTGCGGCAGCGGCACCGCATCCTGCGGGAGGACGACTTCGCGGTGCGCTCCCAGAAGGACGCCCTCACCATCGTGAGCACGATCACCGGCGGGCTGACGCTGATGCTGGGTGCCATTGGCGGTGTGTCGCTGCTGGTGGGCGGCATCGGCATCATGAACATCATGCTGGTGGCGGTGAGTGAACGCACCGCCGAGATCGGCCTGCGCAAGGCCCTGGGGGCCCGCAGCGGCGATGTGATGCTGCAGTTCTTGGTGGAATCGCTGGTGCTGGCCAGCCTGGGGGGGGCGATCGGCACCGCCGTGGGGGTGGGAACGGTGGCCCTGGTGGCCGTGGTCACCCCCCTGCCGGCCGCCATCGGCACGGGCACGGTGCTGCTCACCGTGGCGCTGTCCGGTTCGATCGGCCTGTTTTTCGGGGTGGTGCCCGCCCGCCGGGCAGCCCAGCTCGACCCGATCGTGGCGCTGCGCAGCCTCTAGGCCCCGGCCAATCAGGAAGAAAGCCTTAAGCCTGCCGGGCAGATGGTCAAACCGTCACATCGGTGACCGATTGCCCAGCGGAACCGATGCGTTAGTGGCAGAACTTAAGACGAGACGTGCCTTGGACGGTCTGGCGTGCGGATACCGAAACAGCAGCGATCGCATGGTGATCGTGCGCTGTTCCACCAGCCACTCTTTTTTTCTGGAGCGGGTGGTGTTCCCCTTTGAACTGCTGAGCTTCGAGGCCCCGCCCGAAGCGACTCTCGAGATCTGGACCCACGGCCTGGGGGGGCCTGAACTGGTGGAAACCATCCCCGCCCGGGAGCTGGCGATCGAACCCAGCCCACCCCCCGGCCACCTGGAGGCGATCGCTGGCGGATGGGCTGGCGATCAGGCCGATATCGGCAGTGACGATCTGCTGGAATCCTGGGTGGCAGCGGGCTGAGGGCGCCCCCCGTTACACTTGTTAAGAATGTGTCTCAGCAAGTGTCTCGGCTATGAATCAGCGCTGGCGTGTTCTTGCTCTGTGGCTTCTGCCGATCGCGGTGGTTGGCTTTCTGGGCCTGCAGGTACTCCGCGGCGGCAACCTCGGCCCCAGTGGCCCCACCGAGGCGCCCCGCAACACGGCCGTGGCTCGCATGAGCTACGGCCGCTTCCTGGACTACGTGGAAGCGGGCCGGGTCACCGCTGTTGACATTTACGACGGCGGCCGCAGTGCCGTGATCGAGGCGGTGGATCCCGACCTCGACAACCGGGTGCAGCGCCTGCGGGTGGATCTCCCGGGTGTGGCGCCTGAGCTGGTGAACAACCTCAAGGAACAGGGCATCAGCTTCGACATTCATCCGCCCAAGCAGACCCCTCCCGTGCTGGGCATCCTGGGCAACCTGCTCTTCCCGCTGCTGCTGATCGGTTCCCTGATCTTTCTGGCCCGACGCGGCAGTGGCATGCCCGGTGGCCCCGGCCAGGCGATGCAGTTCGGCAAGACCAAGGCGCGCTTCGCCATGGAGGCCGAAACCGGCGTGAAATTCGACGACGTGGCCGGTGTGGAGGAGGCCAAGCAGGACCTGCAGGAGGTGGTGACCTTCCTGAAGACCCCCGAGCGCTTCACCTCCGTTGGGGCCAAAATTCCCAAGGGCGTGTTGCTGGTGGGCCCTCCCGGCACCGGCAAAACCCTGCTGGCCAAGGCGATTGCCGGTGAGGCCGGTGTGCCTTTCTTCTCCCTCTCTGGTTCGGAGTTTGTGGAGATGTTCGTGGGCGTCGGCGCCAGCCGCGTGCGCGATCTGTTCAAGCGGGCCAAGGAAAACAGCCCCTGCCTGATCTTCATTGATGAAATCGATGCCGTGGGCCGCCAGCGCGGCGCCGGCGTGGGCGGTGGCAACGACGAACGGGAGCAGACCCTCAACCAGCTGCTCACCGAAATGGATGGCTTTGAGGGCAACAGCGGCATCATCATCATCGCCGCCACCAACCGGGCCGACGTGCTCGATTCAGCCCTGCTGCGTCCCGGCCGCTTTGACCGCCAGGTGCAGGTGGACGTGCCCGACATCAAGGGTCGCCTGTCGATCCTCAAGGTGCACAGCCGCAACAAGAAGCTCGCCGATGACGTGAGCCTCGAGGCGATCGCCCGCCGCACCCCCGGCTTCTCCGGTGCCGATCTGGCCAACCTGCTCAACGAGGCCGCCATCCTCACGGCCCGCCGCCGCAAGGAGGCCACCAGCCTGGCGGAGATCGACGACGCCGTGGATCGGGTGATTGCCGGCATGGAGGGCAAACCCCTCACCGATGGCCGTAGCAAGCGCCTGATTGCGTATCACGAGGTGGGCCATGCCCTGGTGGGCACCCTGGTGAAGGCCCACGACCCGGTGCAGAAGGTCACCCTGATCCCCCGCGGCCAGGCCCAGGGCCTCACCTGGTTCTCCCCGGATGAGGACCAGATGCTGGTGAGCAAGGCCCAGCTGCGGGCTCGCATCATGGGCGCCCTGGGCGGCCGGGCCGCGGAGGATGTGGTGTTCGGCCACGCCGAAGTCACCACCGGTGCTGGCGGTGATATCCAACAGGTGGCCTCGATCGCCCGCCAGATGGTGACCCGATTCGGCATGAGCGACCTGGGCCAGTTCTCCCTGGAGGCTGGCAACCAGGAGGTGTTCCTGGGCCGCGACCTGATGACCCGCAGCGACGCCTCCGATCGGATGGCCAGCCGCATCGACGAGGCCGTGCGCCAGATCGTGCAGAGCTGTTACACCGACACGGTGGAACTGGTGGCGGGCCACCGGGAAGCCATGGACAGGGTGGTGGAACTGCTGATCGAAAAAGAAAGCCTCAACGGGGATGAATTCCGGGCCATCGTGGCCGAATTCACCCCCATTCCTGAAAAGGAGCGCTTCTCCCCCATGCTCGCCGAGGTGTCACCGGCCGTGAGTGCCAGCTAATGGCGGGAGTTGGGGGATCGCCGCAGGGCATCCCCCAGGCTTCACACCGAACGGATGGGCCGCTTCTCGATCACCTTGTCGATCAAGCCATATTCAACGGCTTCGGCAGGGGACATGAAAAAGTCGCGGTCGGTATCTTCTTCGATCCGATTGAGCGGCTGTCCGGTGCGATCGGCCAACTCCTGATTGAGCTTCTTTTTCAGGTAGAGAATTTCATCGGCCTGGATGCGGATATCACTGGCCTGCCCGCGGGCCCCGCCCAGGGGCTGGTGAATCATGATGCGCGAGTGGGTGAGGCTGCTGCGCTTGCCCTTGGCGCCGGCACAGAGCAGAAAGGCGCCCATGGAAGCGGCAAGCCCCAGACACACGGTTTGCACATCGGGTTTGATGTGCTGCATGGTATCGAAGATGCCAAGGCCGTCATACACCGAACCTCCAGGTGAATTGATGTAGAGGAAGATGTCCTTGTCGGGATCCTCTGCCTCCAGAAACAACAACTGGGCCACGATCCGGTTGGCCGACTCCGAGGTCACCGTTTCGCCAAGAAAGACGATCCGTTCGCGCAGCAATCGGGAGTAGATGTCGAAGGCGCGCTCACCCCGTCCCGACTCTTCAATCACAATCGGAATGGTCGTCACTGGGCAGCAGGGGTCGTTGGCAGCGATCCTACTGAGCTCAGGCCGCTAGGGTCGCTCCATTCCGAAACGAGCAGCGTGAGTGCCTGCCTCACCGTCTCAGACAGCAAGCGCGCCTTCCACAGTGCCTTCCCCCATGTGATCGCGCCCCTCTATCGGCGCATGGTGGACGAACTGCTGGTGGAGCTGCACCTGCTCAGTCGACAGCGGGGTTTTCAAAGCGATCCACTGTTTGCCTCGGGCCTGATCCAGGTGTTCGACGGTTTCTCCCGCGGCTACCGTCCCGACGAGCATCGCGCCCCCCTGCTGGCCGCCCTCTGCAGCGCCTCCGGCTTTGATGCCACTGAGCTGCGCCGCCAGCGGGATGGGGCAGTGGCCGCCATTGGCCAACACAGCGTCACGGAGGTGAACGCGTGGGTCGCGCAGCAGGGTGCCGGTGCCCCGGAGCCCCTGGCCAGCGCCCTGGCCAACATCCGCCGACCGGATTTTCACTACTCCCGCCTGATGGGGGTGGGCCTGTTGAGCCTGCTGGAGCAGGCCCAGGGGGCCGACGGCATGGAGCCGGCCAGCCTGCGCCAATCGGCCCACGAGCTGGGCGAGGCCATGGGCCTGCTGCGCGACCGCCTCGACAAGGACCTCAGCCTCTACGCAGCCAACCTGGAGAAGTTGGCCCAGGCGGTGGAGTTGATGGAGGAGACCCTGGCGGCCGAACGGCGCAAGCGGGAGCGGCGCCAGGCCGACCTCAGCGCAACGCCAGCCGGCCCACCAGCCGACTGATGCCGCCATCGCCCACCCCGGGCCGATCCGCCAGCAGCTCCAGGCTGCTGGCCTGTTGCAGGGGCATGGGTAGCTGGCTGGGCAGCAGCGAGACCGCCGCCAGGGCCTGGGGCCTGGCCTGAAGCCGCAGGGCGGGCAGGGCCTGCCAGGCGGCGGCATCGGCGAACGGGGAGCGGAAGGGGGGCGGTTCTGGGCCCAGGAACAGCTGCAGCAGGGGCGGCCCCTCAGACTCCTCAGACTGCCCAGACCAGCGCCAGCCCCCCACCACCCGGCCGGCATCATCCCGCCAGGTGCTGGCGGCCGCCGGGTCGCTGTCCATGCCCCGGTCGATCAGCCGCTCGGCAATGCCATCCAGCATGCGTAGCCAGGCCTGGCGATCGCCCCGGGGTGCCACCACCAGCTCCAGCCCCGCCTGGAACGGGCCCCTGGCCAGGGGCCGCAGCGTCAACAGGAATGGGCTCCCCTGGAGGAGGTCCAGGTCGGACTCCTGCAGGCCATAGGCCGACACCAGCGGTTCACGAATCAACTGGCGACCCAGCAGGCCCGTGAGCAGGGGCTGCAGCGACTGGCCACTCACCTGCAGCAGCAGGTCGGGGGAGAGGGGTGGGGGCAGGGCAGCCGCGCTGGCGGCGGGGGCAGGGGCCACCAGGCCACTGGTGGCGGCCGCTTCCCCCTCAAATTGCAGCGAGCTGCTCACCAGTTGCAACTCCACACAGCCCTCCTGGAAGGTCTGCAGCAGGGGGGCCATCGGACCAGCCATCGCCCCCAGGCCATCGGCTGTCCAATAGGCGGCCTGGCGCCGCTGCAGCTGGTCGAGGCAACGCTGCTGCAGCCCCTGCTGCTGGCGCGGTGCCCGCTTGAGTTGGTCGCGCAGCAGGGTCTCGGCCAGGGGATTGGCCGCCACCACCAGCAATCCATCCACCTCCAGGCTGTGGGGCGGAAGGCCGATCGAACCGACCCGGATCGGCCGGGGCAGGGGCAGCACCAGGTAGGCACCTCCGGCGCCATCCTGCCCCCAGAACTGCCACCACAGCTGACGTTGCTGGCTCCACAGCTGCTGGACCAGCACCTCGGGCAGACGCTGCTGCCACAGCTGGGGAACCGGCCGCCCCGGCGCAGCGGGAAAGCTCTGCAGCAGGGCGGCGTGGGGGAGCAGTCGACCCAGACCCTCCGCCCGTGGTCGGGGCAGGCGCAGCAGGGCCAGGGCGGGGAGCAGCACAAGGCCAACGGTGACCAGGGCCGTGCAGCGCAGGGGAAAGCGCATCACGCGAGAGCGTCCTGCCAGAGCCATGCAGCCAGGGCCGTCGCACCGGGGGGGAAGGTCACGACTGACGCAGACCCCGCCCGCCCTTACCTGCGCGGGAACGACGGCGCCGGTCACGCCATTCAACGGTGGAGAGATACACCACGCCCCCACTCACAAACAGGAGCAAGAGGGCCGCGACGGCCGCCAAAACCTGCGAGCCCGTCAGGGCTGGCCACGCAATGGAAACGTCTGTCAACAAACCGATCGGGGGCTGCAATTCAGAACTTGATGCTGCCGTCACCGTGCCGGCCCCACACCACCATGGCGATCGAAATGCTGAAAAGAGCGGCGAGCGAGGCCCAACCCAGGGTGATCAGCATGTGCGTGGTGGATAGCTGCCCGGCCACATTACCTAGGCTTGTGCTGCAGCGGATTGCATCGGTATGCCCCCAGTGGCCAGAATCACGGCGCAAGCGGCTCCCGCCGCCCCGGCGCCAGGGGCGGTGCGAGAGCGCCAGGAGCTGCGCCAGCCCTATCCCCACATCCAGGTGGTGGTGCTGGACGACGACGTCAACACCTTCCAGCACGTGGTGGAGTGCCTGGTGCGCTACATCCCCGGTGTCAATCCAGATCAGGCCTGGGAGCTCGCCCATCGCATCGATGGCGAGGGCTCTGCCGTGGTGTGGTGCGGCCCCCTGGAGCAGGCCGAGCTCTACCACCAGCAACTGGCCGCCGAAGGGCTCACCATGGCCCCCCTGGAGCGGGCCTGATGGGACGGGTGGTCGTGACCCACAGCACCTACCTGGAGGGGTTGATCCCCCTGCTGCAGCGGCTGGCCGCCATCCCCGGGGTGAACACCGTCACCCCAGCCGTGATCAGCCGGGTGCGGGGGCGCAGCCCGGGGTTGCGCCTCAGGGTTTCAACCCCCATCAGCGGAGGCCACAAGCTGGTGGCCCGGCGCGGTGGCAGCGCCCAGGAGGTGTTTGTGGTTACGCCCTGGTCTCGGGATCAGCTTCAGCAGGAGCTGGATCGGCTCCTGGCAGGGTGACGCGCACCCAGGCGCCCCCCTCGCGGAACCAGGGTTCCGGCATCGGCTCCAGCGCGTCAGCCTCGAGCTCCCACTGCTGCTGGAGATAGGCGGTCACGTCCGCGAGGGTGGCGTGGTCGGCCTGCCAGTGCACCACCGCCAGCTCATGGATCCGGCAAGCCAGCTGCGGCTGGGGCCCCTCGGGGAGCGGCTCCAGCCCGCTCTCCCGCAGCACAAACGTGCGGAACCGGGTCGGAACCGGCGCTGCGTCCAGCTCCTGGGGATGGCCCTCCAGGGGGTACTTGTCGAAGCAGAGCCGGCGGGCCTTGGGAAAGAGAGCCGCAGGGGCCTTGGCCAGCAACAGCGCCAGTGCTTCGGTTAAACGGCTCGGGAGCACCTGGGGTGGCGCAACGGTGCCACCGCCAATCACAAGCAGTTCATCGGCGCTAACGACGCCAGCCACGGCGGGCCCAGGATTTGCAGCCATCACGCAAACCATCCAGAACGACACATCAGTCTGACGCCAGGCTGGTTTGCCACGCAACAGCCTGGTTTGCCACGCAACAGCCTGGTTTTCAAGGCAACAGCCTCACGCCAAGGCGCGGCTGATGCAGATGGTGGGGGAGAAATAGGGTGGACCGCCGTGCCGTTTTGCCCCAGCGTTCGACCTGGTGGAACCAGAAGGGGGGTCAAGGGCGGGGCGCCGTTTCCAGCAACAGGGCCGGCTTACGTTGCTTCCGCTGCAGACCCCCATGTCGAAAAGGGAGTCAGATCAGAAAACTGTAAAAGGCAGTCACCAACAAGGCAGTCCTCGATCACTCTACGGCGGTTGGGGCGCTTTTGACGGTTTCCGGCAGGGGCCAGATGGCCCGCACCTCAGCGAGGCGTTCCATCGCCTCCTTGCGGCGGGCTCCGGCCTCCGCTGCGCTGAGCAGCAGGGTGACATGGCCCAGCTTGCGTCCGGGACTGGAGGCCTGTTTGCCATACCAGTGCACCGATGCGGCGGGCAGGGCAGCCAGCTGCTGCCGCTGGATTGCATAGGCGGACTCACCGTCCTCAAAGCCCAGCAGGTTCACCATCAGGGCGCCGGGAACCTTCAGGCCCACCTCCCCCATCGGCAAACCGGCCACGATGCGGGCCTGCTGGCTGAACTGACTGGTGTGGCTGGCCTCAATGGTGACGTGGCCGGAGTTGTGGGTGCGGGGGGCGATCTCATTGACCTGCAGACCATCCGCCCCATAGAAAAATTCAATCGAGAGCACCCCCACGTAGTCGATGGCCGTGAGCAGCGACACCGCCGTGTTGCGGGCAAAGGCCTGAACCGCATGGGGCACGGCGCCGGGGGCGAGCACCCAGTCGCACACCTGCCGGTGCTGGTGGGTCTGCACGATCGGATAACAGAGCACCCGACCCTGCTGGTCGCGGCACACCAACTGGGACAGCTCCAGTTCAAAGTCCACAAAGGCCTCCACCATCCACTGCTGGGGATCCACCTCCGCCAGGAGCTGCTCCAGGTCAGTCCGGTGACGCAACAGGCGGGTTCCCTTGCCGTCGTAGCCGCCGGTGGCGGCCTTGGCCATCAGCGGAAAGCTCCAACCGGGGGGCAGGGGTGACGGCGCCTTCCCCAGGTCGCTGAGCAGGGTCCAGTGGGGGCAGGGAATCCCCAACCGTTGCAACAGCTGGCGCTGGCCGAGCTTGTCCACCAGCGGCGCCAGGGCCGCGAGGCTGGGGATGAAGGTCACCCCATCGCGGGCCAACTCCGCCAACCCCTCCAGGTCGACCCACTCGTTCTCAAAGGTGATCACGCTGCAGCGGCTGGCCAGCTCACGGGTGGCCTGCAGGTCGGCAATGGGCGCCTGGACCACGCCGGTGGCCAGGGCCGTGGCCGGATCATCGCCCCCCGGCGTCTGCACGATCAGGGGCAGCTGCAGATCCCGGGCTGCGGCAGCCAGCATCCAGGCCAGCTGGCCACCACCCACCACCCCAAGGGTGGGGCGATCGGCAGAGCTCGGGGCTGGCGCTAGGTCGGTGACGGACTGGGCACCGGGGGGCTGAACCATGAAATCGGGGAACGGGTCGATGCTCAGAAACCAGGACCGGCTGACGCTTGGGACTCCAGGCGGGGTGGGGCTTGCCAGCAGGTCAGATTACGGCGCCAGGTGGCCAGCTGATTAAGTGAGGCCCCGATCCCCCGCAAAGGCATAGCGCACCAAGCTCAACACCAGCACCACCAGAAACAGCGCCAGCCCCACCGTGCAGGCATAGCTGATCTCCAGCTCCGCAAACGCCTGGTCGTACACGTAGTAAACAATGGTGCGGGTGGAGTCGGCCGGGCCGCCCTGGGTCATCAGGAACACCTCCTCAAACACCTTGGTGGCGGCAATCGCCGAGATCACGGCCACCAAAGTGATGTAAGGACGCAGCAAGGGCAGGGTGATGTCGACGTGCTTGCGCCAACCCTCGCTGCCGTCGAGGGCTGCCGCCTCGTAGAGCTCGGGGGAGATGCCCTGCAGCCCGGCCAGGAAGATCACCATGTAATAGCCCAGGCCCTTCCAGAGGGTCACGAGCATCACCGAGGGCAGGGCCAACAGCGGCGTGGTGAGAAAGCCGATGGGGCTGAAACGTTCCCCCAGCAGGGCGACAAGCCAGCCATTCACCAGGCCGGTCTCGGCGTAGAGCCAGCGAAAGGCGATGGCGGCCACCACGATCGACACCAGCACGGGGGTGTAGAAGGCACCGCGAAACCAGTGGATCCCGGGAAGTTGACGGTTCACCAGCACCGCCAGCCCCAGCGCCCCCAGCACCATCGGCGGCACTACACCGATTAGATAGAGAAAGGTGGTGACGCTCACCCGGGCAAACATCGGATCGGCCAGCAGGCGACGAATGTTGGCCAGGCCGATGAACTGCAGCGGCTCGCTCACGTCCAGGCCGGTCTGGCTGAAGCTCATCACCAACGCCATGGCGGCGGGAATCAGCACCGAGAGGCCAATCAGCAGCAGGGCCGGGCTGAGGAATCCCCAGGCCGTGGCCGTGCGGGAAGCGGATCTGGACATCGGCGCACACCGGCTGGCGCCATTGTGGATGGTTCCTGTGCCGACCATTGCGGCGTGACGCCTGACCGAACCACCACCGCCGCCGATCCCCGGGCCGTGCTGCGCCAGGTGTTCGGCTACGACGCC
Source organism: Cyanobium sp. M55B138 (assembly GCA_018400215.1). Lineage (GTDB taxonomy): Bacteria > Cyanobacteriota > Cyanobacteriia > PCC-6307 > Cyanobiaceae > NIES-981. Next base: position 10,495 of record JAGYNF010000036.1, read on the forward strand.
TTTCGCGGCCCCCAGGAGGAGATCGTGCGGCACGTGATCGCCGGGGGGTCGGGGCTGGTGCTGATGCCCACCGGCGGCGGCAAATCGCTCTGCTATCAGGTGCCGGCCCTGTGCCGACCGGGGCTGGCGGTGGTGATCTCGCCCCTGATCGCCCTGATGCAGGACCAGGTGGAGGCCCTGCTGCAGCTGGGCGTGCGGGCAGCGGCCCTGCACTCGGCCCTGGAGCCGACCCAGGCGCGCGCGGTGTGGCAGCAGCTCCAGGCTGGCGACCTGGATCTGCTCTACGTGTCACCAGAGCGACTGCTGGGTGGCGATCTGCTGGAGCAGCTCGGCCGCCTGCCCGG
>JAGYNF010000360.1 GCA_018400215.1 Cyanobium sp. M55B138
CTCTGCTAATTGCGTCATCCTGTCCACGCCCCCCTCGCTTCATGGAGCCGCTTGGGGCGCGCCCATGCCCCTGGGGATGGAGGGCGGTGCTGGGCTGCCGCCTGTCTCCCATCAAAAATGCCAGGACCCAGATTTGAACTGGGGACACGGCGATTTTCAGTCGCCTGCTCTACCAACTGAGCTATCCCGGCCCGCCGCCTGAGCGACTGGAAGATCTTAGATCACCGCCCTTCGCTGGCGGCTTGGCAGGGGTGCGGCCCAGGCAGCTCAGTCCGGCAACGCGCCAGCCCTTGGCTTCCAGGGCGGCGGCGGCGGCGCAGGCGGTCGCGCCCGTGGTGAGGATGTCATCGAGCAGCATCACCGTGCGGCAACCCCAGGGCAAGCTCGCGTGGCCCGGACGGTGCAGGCACCGAAACGCCCCCTGTTGGTTGGCCCAGCGCAGCTCGCGGTTGAGTCGGTGCTGACCCAGCACCGGTCGGCTGCGCTCCAGCAGCTGGGGATCACAGGGCCAGCCCAGCTGGTGGCGCAGCTGGCGGGCCAGCAGGCCCGGCAGGGGATTGGCCTGGCGCTTCCAGCTGGGGATCGGCAACAGCAGGGTGGGCTGGGGCCACTGCCGCAGCCGCGTCACCAGCCCGGGCAGAAGGGCGGAGATCCGGGCTGCGGTGGGATCGCGGCGCAACTGCAGGATCGCCCGGCGGCCTTCGCCGGCGTAGCTGATCGCCGCCCACCAGGGCAGGGGTGTGAGCCCCCGCAGCCCCTGGGGCGGCAGCACGCAGGGGGTGGCGGGCCGCATCAGCCACTGCAAGGGCAGCAACTCATGCCACGCAGCGGGAGGGCGGGGGAGGCTGAGCATGGCGGCCAGGGGAGTCCTGCCTGCAGGGTTGCCACCACGGGCCTCAGCCCTGGGGCATGGCCCGCAGCATCGCCACCAGGGTGCGGTGGGCGTCGTCACTGTCGCTGAGGGGGTGGTCGAAGGGCACCTGCACCGTGGCCCCATCCACGGTCAGTTCCATGGCCTCGGGCCGGATCGCCACCATGCGGGCCTGGCTGGCGGTGGCGAGGGCGCCGTAGTGGCGGGCGTAGGCCAGCACCGCTGGGGCGTGGTCGTCGTTCATGTGGCGACAGATGCGGTCGCTCACGGCGGGAGTGAGGGGGTCGGCGGCCATGGCTGCAGTGGTCGGGGTGGGCTCGATTCTGGGGGGCCGGCTCAGGCGGCGGCGAAGCGCTGCCAGAGCAGCAGGCCCAGACGCACCGCACTGAAGCTCACGTACCCGGCCAGCACCACAAACAGGGCCATGGAGAGCCAGGTGCGCAGCTGATCGTTCATGGTTCGGGCAGGGCGGATGCGGCCAGTCTGGCCATGCCGAGGGCC
>JAGYNF010000361.1 GCA_018400215.1 Cyanobium sp. M55B138
TGCGCCATCAGGGCTGGAGCGTGCAGGGCTGGGAACACCGCTGGATCCCAGCCACCAGTTGCCGCCTGGAGGAGTGCGAGCCGCTGCGCCACTGCCTGCGCATGCTCGATGCCGCCCACGACGAGCTGCGCTGGGGTGACATGGCGGTGCTGTATCGCACCAATGCCCAGAGCAGGGCGATGGAGGAATCGCTGGTGCGCTGGGGCATCCCCTACATCGTGGTGGGCGGGCTGCGCTTCTACGACCGGCGTGAGATCAAGGACGTGCTCGCCTACCTCAAGCTGCTGGTGAACCCGGCCGACACGGTGAGCCTGCTGCGGGTGCTGAACACCCCCAAGCGCGGCATCGGCAAAACCACGATCGAGCGGCTCACCGATGCCGCGGGCCAGCTGGGCATTCCCCTCTGGGATGTGGTGAGCGATGCCGAGGCGGTGCGCTCCCTGGGGGGGCGCTCGGCCAAGGGGCTGCTGCAGTTCTGCGAACTGATTAACGACCTGCAGGCCCGCAGCCAGGACGCGCCGCCCTCGGAGCTGGTGCAGCGGGTGATGGAGCAGAGCGGCTACCTGGCCGAGCTGCTCGCCACCGGCACCGATGAGGCGGAAGACCGGCGCCGCAACCTCAACGAGCTGGTGAACGCCGCCCTGCAATACCAGGAGGAAAACGAGGAGGGCTCCCTGGAGGATTTCCTGGCGTCTGCAGCCCTGGCCAGCGACGCCGACAGCAAGGACACCGACCAGGACCGGGTGACCCTGATGACCCTGCACGCCAGCAAGGGGCTGGAGTTTCCAGTGGTGTTTCTGGTGGGGATGGAGCAGGGCCTGTTCCCCAGCTTCCGCTCCCTCGATGACCCCTCGTCGTTGGAGGAGGAGCGGCGGCTCTGTTATGTGGGCATCACCCGGGCCAAGGAGCGGCTGTTCCTCTCCCATGCCAGTGAGCGGCGCCTCTGGGGTGGCATGCGGGAGCCGGCGGTGCCCTCGGTGTTTCTTTCGGAATTGCCGGAGGAGTTGGTGCAGGGGGACATTCCCCGCAGTGGTGGCGCGGCGATCCGGCGCGAGCAGCGGCTGGATCGACTCACCCGGGTGGATCGCGACGAGAACCAGCGGGTGGGCGCTCCGGCGAATGCGGTGCGCCGCCGTGGTGCCGCCGCCCCCGGCCGCGACTGGGAGGTGGGAGACCGCCTGCGCCATGCCGCCTTCGGCGAAGGGCGGGTGACCCACCTGTTCGGCAGCGGCCAGAAGGTGTCGATTGCCGTGAAGTTTGAGGGGATGGGACCCAAGATCCTCGATCCCCGCCTGGCGCCAATCGAACCGCTTGGCGACCTGCCCTGAGCCCTGGCGGTCAGCACGACAGGCCGTCTGGTTCCTGCTATC
>JAGYNF010000362.1 GCA_018400215.1 Cyanobium sp. M55B138
CAAGCCCATCGAGGCAGAGGCCGGGTTGGCGTAAACGGTCTCCCTCTCCTCCCGCAGCAGCGCCGTGTCGTAGGCGATCACATCTGCCTTTTGCAGTGGTGCGTCACCGGCTGCCGCCACCGAACCAGCGATGGGTCCAGAGCGGCTGGTCTTCTGGATCGCCTGCTCCTGCTCCTGGCCACCGGTCAGCAGCTGCTGGTCAATCAAGGCCACCGCATCAAGCAGGGCACGAGCGCTGAGCACCCCAGCTGGGTGCTGGCGCTGCAAATCGGCCATGGCCTTGGCGATGGCAGAGAGACAAGGGACGGTGGCAGGGAGTCCCAGGGCCTGGCGGATGGCCTCCTGGTCGCTCGGTTGCCAGGCGCTGGCAGCGCGTGAATCCATCAAGAACAACAAGGCAGCCACCACGGCCATTGCCGACCTGAGCAACGTCTCTAAGCCGTTGCCGGGGCGATGCCGGCCAGATCGCCCAGCCATTGCCGCAGGGCCTGCTCGCTGATGATTCCCCGCTCCTGCAACTGCAGCATCTCGGCCACGGTCGGCTGCGGCTTGGGTGCTGGGGCCAGCGGGCTGATTTCCACCAGCAGCGCTGGACCGTCCTGCTGCGGCAGCGGTTCACCGGTGAGGGTGCACCAGTGCTCCAGCAGGGACGAGAACATCGACGCTTTCTGGATCGCCTGGCTCTGCAGCAGCGCATAGGCCTGAGAAGCCGCCATCGAGATTTCGGTGGCGGTGCGTGGTGCACCCTGGGCACTGGCAGGAATCAGGGCATCGCGGCGCATGCCCTGATCAAGGCATTCCAGCCAGGCGCGGTGCTCCGCCAAGGAACGCGCCTGGATCTCCACAAACTGGAAGCTGGCACCCTCAGGCAGGTCGATCACGCTGTTGGGCCCCAACACCACCGGCTCACCAGCTGGGCCTGCCCCGCCCATCGGCCCCACCACTCCGGTCCGCACGCCAACGGGCAAGGCCGTTCGATACAGCAGTTCCTGGTAATCGCTCTGGCAGCGGAAGTGGTTCAGGTACTGGTGCGCCAGGCCCAGATGCGGCAGATCGCCCTCGCCAAAGGCAGCGCCATCACTGGCGTACCAGATCAGCGGCAGCTGGGTGATGCCGCGGTAGTGCTGCAGGTCAGTGCGCTCTGGTCGCCAGCCGCTGGGTGACTGCGGGTCAGCCACCAGCTCGCTGGTTTCGATCACCATGCCTTCGCTGCTCGTCACCACTGATCCGTAGAGCCAGGGGTGCTGAGGCACCTCGTCTGCCTGTCCCAGAGGTGCGCTCAGCAGCAGCGGGGGATCCTGCTGGTTGTTGGGGTTGGGCAACCGGAAGCTGATCGCGTCCGGCAGCGACTGGGGATCAGGCAAGCGCC
>JAGYNF010000363.1 GCA_018400215.1 Cyanobium sp. M55B138
TCACAGCCGCTGCAGTTTGTGGCGCCGCCCGTGGGGGCAGGGGGTGGGGGCAGCTGATCAGCCCTGGTCTCCCAGCAGCTTCTCCTGCTCAAGCAGCCAGGCCACCACGGCCCAGGTGGCCAGGTTGTCGTCGCGGTTGTAGGTGAAAATCCGCCGCAGGCGCGCCACGCCCCCATCGCGGCGCCACTGGCGCCACCACAGCAGGCAACGGGCCCCATCCACCCCGGACTGGCTCCAGCGGAATCCCCGCCAGCTGGCCACCGCCTTGAGGCCGTAGCTGCTCACCGGCAGACGCCAGTGGCGCCGCACCCGGGCGTGCACATCCAGGAGCCGCCCGCGCAACTGCGCCAACTCCAGCTCGCCGGCCCCCTGGCGTTGGGCCAGGCGCACCAGGGCGATCGCCTCGGTTTCGCCGTAGTGCAGCAGGGGCCAGCCGGGATAGCGGGCCAGCAGCCGGCCCAGGCGCTGCCAGAGCCGGGCCTCACCGTGTTCCTGGAGGGCTAGCAGCGGCTGGTAACGCCAGCGGGGATCGGCCTGCCGCGGCCAGGGCCCCTGGGGATCGCCAACCGGCTGGCGCGGCACCACCACAAAGCCGTGCAGGAAGTCGTCGCGGGCGTCGGGATCCGATTCGATGTCGTAGAGCAGCACCCCAGGCGCCTGGGCCAACTCCGCCAGCGGGCCCCCTGGCCCGGCCATCAGGCGCTCGGGCTGGCCACAGGCCTGCACCTGGGCCTGGGACACCAGGCTGGCGGCGATATCGCGGTGCTGGTCGCCATGCACCGCCAGGGCTTCAGCCAGCGCCGCAGGATCACAGGCCGCCAATTGGGGCAGGCTGGTGATTCCCTGATCCAGCAGCATCTCGCGCCGTTTGCCGCCGATGCCACTCACCTCACTGAGGTGACCGTCCCGGGTGGCCTCCTGATCGCACAGCCCCCGCCAACTGCACAGCACGCACTTCTTGCGATCCGCCACCAGGGGAGGAGCCTGCCGGCGGCGCAGATCGACCGCCAGCTTGGCGACGGCCTCGTTGAGCTGGGCCTGCAGGCCGCCCGAAAGGGAGAGGCGCTCCCGCTGCAGCCCCCGGCCAGCCCCCGCCACCACCAGCGCCTGGGGCACAGGCGCCTGCTGATGGTCGGCCAGCAGGCTCCCCCAGAGGGCCAGCACCAACCGGTGCTCCCGGGTGAGGTTGCGGCCCTGGCGGCCCAACACCGGCCGGTAGGCATGGTCCCCCCAAACGCTGGGGCCCGGCACCCGCTCCAGCAGGGCCGGGTGGGCCTGGAGCTCCACGCCATCGGCCCCATGCCCCCGCAGTCGCAGCCCCACCACGCCAGGGGCAGCAGCGCCACAGGCGGCCTCACCATGGCCGG
>JAGYNF010000364.1 GCA_018400215.1 Cyanobium sp. M55B138
GGCGCCCAGGGTGGGCGATTCCCAGTTGTCCTCCACAAAGCGGATGTCGTGGTCGGCAGCGCGGATGCCCAGCGCTTCCAGGGAGGCCAGATAGGTCTCCTGGATGCCGTCGGGGCTGGGCTTGATCAACACCTGGTATTGGAAGTAGTGCTGGGCCCGGTTGGGGTTGTCGCCGTAGCGGCCGTCGGTGGGGCGGCGGCAGGGCTCGGGGTAGGCCACGGCCCAGGGCTCCGGGCCAATCGCCCGCAGCACTGTGTGGGGGCTCATGGTGCCGGCGCCCTTCTCGGTGTCGTAGGGCTGCAGGATCAGGCAGCCCCGCTCCGCCCAGAAGCGGTTCAGGGTGCTGATGATGTCCTGGAAGTTCACGCTGGGCTCCTGGGCGGCAATCGGGGGGGCCGGCGGAGGCCCGGGTTGTGGGTGATTCTGCCCAGCGATGGGCGGGCGCACCTCCGCCGGCCCTCAGGCCTCCACCTGCAGCAGGCCCATCAGCCCGGCGGCCAGGGGGCGGTGCCGGGCCTGACGGAAGCCCGCCTGGCGGGCCAGCTGTTCCTGGATGGGGCCGGCGGGGAAGCGCTCCAAGCTGCGCTCGAGGTAGGCGTAGTGGGGCTCCAGCCCGGCGCTGCGGGCCACCGGCACCACCAGCCGCCGCAGCAGTTGGCGCTGCACCGCGGCGGTGACGCCGGTGGCGGGGTTGAAATCGAGCACGGCGGCGCGGCCACCGGGTCGCAGCAGGCGGCGCAGCTCAGCCAGCCCGACGGCGGGGTCGGCCAGGTTGCGCAGGCCGTAGGCCATCACGGCCCCATCGGCCCAGCCATCGGGCAGGCCCGTGGCCTGGGCATCGGCCTGCTGCCACTGCAGCGGCAGCCAGGGTTGGCGCCGACCGCGATCGGCGGCGATTGCCAGGGGCTCGGCGGCCGCATCCAAACCCAGCACCTCCCCCCCAGGCCGCACCCGAGCTGCCATCAGCAGGGCCAGATCACCGGTGCCGCAACAGAGATCCAGCAGCCGCTGGCCAGGGCGGGGCCGCAGCCAGGCCACCGCCTGGCGTTTCCAGAGGCGGTGCAGGCCGAGGCTGAGCAGGTCGTTGAGCTGGTCGTAGCGCGGCGCGATCTGATCAAACAGAACCTGCACTGCGGCGGGATCCCCCGGACTAAAGCTGCCCATCCCAGGGCAACACGAAGGAGTCGGGCAGGGAATCCCTCTGCAGATTGAAGGCGGCCTCATCGCCGATGGGCAGCGGGGTGAAGGCCAACCGCTGGGGGCCGGTGAGGGTGATCACCATCACGGTGGCCAGGCCCACGGCGGCGGAACACACCATGCAGCCGGCCAGCATCAAGGAAAACTCCCGGCGGTCGTTGGCGGCCTG
>JAGYNF010000365.1 GCA_018400215.1 Cyanobium sp. M55B138
TCGCCTGCGTATGTCGGTGTTCAAGGTGGAGGGCTACGAGGCCGCAGTGGAGGTGCTCAGCGACGGCACCATCAACCTGCCCCGGCTCGGTTCGGTGCCGGTGTGGGGGCTCACCATGGATGAGGCCCGCCAGCGCATCACCAGCGGCTACGACCGCTACCTGCGGCGCCCGCTCGTCTACCTCGACCTGATTGCCCCGAGGCCCGTGCGGGTCACCCTGGTGGGTGAAGTGCAGAAACCTGGCTTCTACAGCCTCACCCAGGGCACCACCAGCACCACCCTGCAGGCGGCCGGCCCCGCCGCTGGTGGCACCCCGATGGTGAGTGCCGGCTGGCCCACCCTGGTGGATGCCGTGCAGCGGGCCGGGGGCATCACGGCCTTGGCCGACTTGGGCGACATCGTGTTGCTGCGCCCGAGTCCGGTTCCAGGCGGGCGCCCGGTGGAGTTCCGCTTCGACTACCTGCGTGTGCTGATGGAGGGCGGCTCCACCGTCAATCCGCTCCTCTACGACGGCGACATGATCCGGGTCTCCCGGGCGGAAGGGGTTCAGCCCAACGCGGTGTTGATCAAGACAGCCGCCTCCAACTTTGCCCCCGACACCATTGGCGTGACGGTTGTGGGCGAAGTGAGAACGCCGGGTCTGCAGCAGGTGCGCTCCAACAGCCCGCTGGCCGCGGCGGTGATGGCCGCCGGCAATGTGGATCCACTGCGGGCTAACCCCCGCGACCTGCGCCTGTTGCGGCTGGAGAGCGATGGCACGGTGTCGGCCCGCACGGTTGTGTTTGATCCCTCGGCTCCTCTGGATTCCGCCGCCAATCCGGCCCTGCACAACGGCGATGTGGTGGTGGTCCCCCGCAATGGCTGGAGTCGCACCAACGATTTCCTGGCCCAGGCCGTCGCCCCGATCGGTCCGCTGCTCAATGCCGCCTCCCTCTTCCGGATCCTCTCCGGCAACTGAGGGCCGCTGCCGCGCCGGCGCTCGCACCCCGCTCAGATCCCCAACCGCTCCCAGATCACCCCCAGGTTGGCCTGATGCAGATCGGTGGAGAAGCACTCCGCCAGTTGCTCGGGGTTGAGGTGGGCGGTCACGTCGGCGTCGGCCGCCAGGTTGGCGCGGAAGTCGCCGCCGGTGGTGTTCCAGGCGCTGTGGGCGTGGCGCTGCACGATCCGGTAGGCCTCCTCGCGGCTGATGCCGCTCTCCACCAGGGCCAGCAGCACCCGCTGGCTGAACACCACGCCGCCATACACGTTCAGGTTGCGGGCCATGTTCTCCGGGTACACCCCCAGCCCTTGGATCACGGCCGTCATCTCCCGCAGCATGAAGTGCAGGGTGGCCGAGCAGTCGGGCAGCATCATGC
>JAGYNF010000366.1 GCA_018400215.1 Cyanobium sp. M55B138
CAGGGGCGCCAGCACAAAGCTGCGCTCCAGCAGCCGGGGGTGGGGCAGCTCGAGGGCCTCACTGCGGCACTGCAGATCCCCCCACCAGAGCAGGTCGAGGTCGAGGCTGCGGGGCCCCCAGCGCTGCCGCCGCTGCCGCCCGAAACGTTGCTCCAGGCCGTGCAGCAGCCCCAGCAGGCTCCTGGCAGCGGCGCAGTTGGGGTCGCTGGCCCCCTCCACCAGCAGCACCCCATTCAGGTAGGCGGGCTGATCGGCCGGTCCCCCCATCGGTGCGGTGTGAAACAGGGGCGACCAGTGCAGCTGCAGCGGTCCGCCCCAGCCCAGCAGCAGCGCCTCCAGCTGCGGCCGCGCCGCCACCAGGGTGGCCAGCGGTTCGCCGGCGGGGCTGGGCAGGTTGGCGCCCAGGGCGATCGCCAGGCCTGGGGGGGCGCCCGCCGCGGCGGCTTGGGCCCGATCAGCGACACTGGACGCCACAGCAAAAGGGTTCGGCGCATCCATGGTTGCAAGCGGCACCGCCCCGACCAGCGCCGCCGGTCGGGCCTTTCCCCTGGCCGCCATCACGGGCCACGGCACCCTCAAGCTGGCCCTGCTGCTGGCGGCGGTGGATCCGGGCCTGGGTGGGGTGGTGATCGCCGGTGGCCGCGGCACTGGCAAGTCGGTGCTGGCGCGTGGGCTGCATGCCCTGCTGCCCCCCATCGATGTGCTCGACCTCGGCACCCCGGGCAGTGGCACCCCCGCCCCTGGCCAGCCGGCGCCCGCGGGCCTCAACATTGACCCCCTGCGCCCAGACGACTGGGACGCGGCGACCCAGCGCCGGCTCACCGAGCTGGGGGCCGACCCCAGCGGCGCCGACCCCAGCGTGCTGCTGCCCACCAAGGTGATCCCGGCGCCGTTTGTGCAGGTGCCGCTGGGCATCACCGAAGACCGCCTGGTGGGTTCGGTGGACGTGACCGCTTCCCTGGCCACTGGCCAGGCGGTGTTCCAGCCGGGCCTGCTGGCCGAGGCCCACCGGGGCGTGCTCTATGTGGATGAGCTCAACCTGCTCGATGACAACGTCACCAACCTGCTGCTGGCGGCGGTGGGCAGCGGTGAAAACCGGATCGAACGGGAGGGGCTGAGCCTGAGCCACCCCTGCCGCTGCCTGCTGATCGCCACCTTCAACCCCGAGGAGGGGGCGGTGCGCGACCACCTGCTCGATCGCTTCGCCATCTGTCTGAGCGCCAACCAGGTGCTGGAGCTGGAGCAGCGGGTGGAGATCAGCCGCAGCGCCATGGAGCACGCCGAGACCGCGGGCAGCTTCCGCGCCCGCTGGCAGGAGGACACCGACGCC
>JAGYNF010000367.1 GCA_018400215.1 Cyanobium sp. M55B138
TGCAGCTCAGGCGGAAGCCAGCAGCAGCTCCAGTTCCCGCCTGGCCCGGCTTGAGAGCCTGCGGTTCGGGCGCCCCCGCAGCACCCCTGGCGGTAGCCCGGCCGGGATCGACGATGGCAGCGGCGTGATCGCCCTGCAGGTGGTGCCGTTCAGGCCCTGAGGGCAGGGCTGGCGGCGGGCCAAGCCCAGTTGAGCGACTGTCCTGCCAACCCTGGCTCCACCCACCCATCCCCCGTAAGTTGACGGGGTGAGGAGTGAGGAACGTCACTTCTGGGGTCGAAACGAGGACAGACTCCCGGAAATCGTTCCAACCTTCAGCCCTGCCTTTGGCGGGGCTTTTTTTTGTCTGAACTTTTTGCCTGGCTCCGGCACGCCACAAAAAAGCCGGCCCCGCAGGGCCGGCTGGTGCTGGTGGGATCAAACCCGGCAGGGATCACTTGATCGTGATTTTGCCGCCCACGTCTTCGATGGCCTTCTTGAGGGCCTCGGCATCCGCCTTGGTGATGCCTTCCTTCACCGCCTTGGGGGCGGCTTCCACGAGGGCCTTGGCTTCGCCCAGGCCGAGGCCGGTGGCTTCGCGCACGGCCTTGAGCACCTTGATCTTGGCCGAATCTTCGAAACCCTCAAGGATCACGTCGAATTCGGTTTGCTCTTCGGCGGCTTCAGCAGCAGCAGCGGGGGCTGCGGCCATCACCACGCCGGCGGAGGCGGCGGCGGACACACCGAAGGCCTCTTCAATCTGCTTGACGAGCTCGGAAGCTTCCAGCAGGGAGAGGGTCTTGAGCTGGTCGAGAATTTGGTCGGTAGTAGCAGACATGGTTGGGAATCAGCAACAGAAATAGGGAGTCGCTTGAGCTCAGCTGCCGCTTTCGGCGTGCTGCTTGAGCGCCCGGGCGAGACCGGACGGAACCTCGTTGATACCCACGGCAACCTTGGTGGCCACAGCATTGATCGCACCGGCGATCTGGGCCATGAGCACCTCCTTGGAGGGCAGATCCCCGATGGCCTGGATGTCGTTCTGGGAGAGGAGCTTGCCTTCGAAAAGGCCGCCCTTCACCTCCGACTTCTTGCTGTCCTTCTGGAAGGACTGCACGGCCTTCACCGCACCGCCCACGTCGCCCTTGACGAGCACGAAGGCGTTGGTGCCAGTGAGCAGGGAATCGAGTTCCGACCAGGCGCTGTTGCCATCAATGGCCCGGCGCATCAAGGTGTTTTTGGTCACCTTGCACACGCCGTTGCTGGCCTGCAGACGAATCCGCAGATCAGACATCTCCTTGATGGACAGGCCCTTGTAATCAAGGACCAACGCCATTTCGGCTTCG
>JAGYNF010000368.1 GCA_018400215.1 Cyanobium sp. M55B138
GACCCTCTGGTTTGCCGAGCCCTACCACCAGCAATACCTGGCCAAGCCGGGCAGCCGGCCCTACTGCTCAGCCCAACCCAGCGGCCAGCGCCTGGGCGACTTCCCCGGTGCCGCCTATCGCCTGGATCCCCGGGTGTGGGACCACTACGACTGGCGCATCAGCCACTGCGTTTTGCAGGGCGACAATGCCCCGATCCAGCTCGGCTGAGGAGACAGGGCGTGGTGACGACATCTCTGCTGCTGGCCGTCACCCTGCTGGGGCAAGGCTCCCCGTGGTGGGAGCACTACGACATCCGCGAGACCTTCCTGTGTCCGCGACTGGGCCGTGTCCAGATCGAGCGCAACGATGCCCAGGCATCCCTGCTGGCCGGGGGCGCCCGCAGCACGGGCTTCCGGGACGACTCACCCCTGCCCGGCATCCGCTACCGCAACCCCCGCATGACCCTGATCCTGCGAGGCGACCTGCTCACGATCGAGCAACGATCGAACAGGATCGAGTGCACCCGCACCGAGCGGGTGTAGGCCATGCCTCTTTTCAGTTGCAACCATGACCCCCTTGCCCGACCGGGTGGTGCTGATCGGCCTCCTGGCCACCATTGGCCTCTGTTTTGCCCTCGTGCTCTGGACAGTGAAGCTGCGGCCCAGCCCGGAACAGCAACTGCAGTGGCGTGATGGGCCGGCGGCCCACCTGCAGACCTGGCAATCTGAAGCGACACCACGCGCCCCTGGCGGCCAGCTGTCGTGACCCCCGCCGGCCCTGAAACCAGCCCAGACCAGTCCGGCGTTGATCCCCCGCGGCGCCAGCTCCACCCCCTGCCGCGGGGGCTGGTGGAGCTCTATGGCCTGCTGGCCGTGTTGGTGGTGCTGGTGCCGGAGTGGATGGCCAGCGGCGCCCTGCTGGGATTTGGCCAACAGCGGCGGGGGGACCCCCTGCCCCCCAGCAGCCAGGCCTGGCTGCGGCTGCCGGAGCTGCGGCTAGCCAGCATGACCCTGGCCCAACTGCGCCAACTGGCGGCGGAGCTGGGGCTGGGGGGCTACGCGGGCCTGGGCCGGGAACCGCTCACCGCTCGCCTGCTGCCCCGGCTGAGGCGCCGCAAAGTGCTGTGATACCTTACTTTTATCGGGCTCGCCCGGGGCGTAGCGCAGCTTGGTAGCGCACCACTTTGGGGTAGTGGGGGTCGCAGGTTCAAATCCTGTCGCTCCGATTCTTGACCCGTCGTTTTGGGCTTGCAGCAGCCTGGACGTCACCCATGCAAAGGCTGTGGACCATCCACAGTTCTGAACCGGCCCCCCAGCC
>JAGYNF010000369.1 GCA_018400215.1 Cyanobium sp. M55B138
CGGCTGCGGCAAGAGCACCGTGCTGCGCCTGATCGCCGGCCTCGACCGCTGTGATGGCGGCCGGATTGAACTGGCCGGCCGCGACATCACCAGCACGCCGGCGGCCCAGCGCCAGGTGGCGATGGTGTTCCAGAGCTACGCCCTCTATCCCCACCTCACGGTGGAGCGCAACCTGGCGCTGGGCCTGGAGCTGCGCCGCGTGCCGCCGGCCGAACGGCACAGCGAGGTGCAGCGGGTGCTGAGCCTGCTCCAACTCGAGCAGCTGCGCCAGCGCCTGCCGGCCCAGCTCTCGGGCGGGCAACGCCAGCGGGTGGCCCTGGCTCGCGCCCTGCTGCGCCGCCCCCGGGTGTTCCTGCTGGATGAGCCGATGAGCAACCTCGATGCCCAGCTGCGGGAGGAGCTGCGGCCCCAGTTGCGGGCGATCCTCTGTGGCGGCAGCGCCCCGGTGGTGTATGTGACCCACGACCAGCAGGAGGCCATGGGCATCGCCGATCGCATCGCCGTGCTGGACCAGGGCCGCATCCAGCAATGCGGCACTCCCCAGGAGCTCTACCACCGGCCCGCCAACCTGGTGGTGGCGGGCTTCATCGGCCGGCCCCGCATGAACCTGCTGGACCAGGGGGACGGCACCCTGCTGGGCATCCGCCCGGAACATCTGCTGCCGGTGACGCAGGGGGGGCTGGCGGTGCAGGTGCAGAGCCGCGAATGGCATGGCGCCAGCCAGCTGCTCACCCTCAGCAGCCCCCAGGGCGAACTGCGCTGGAGCTGCGGCGGCCAGCAGGCCATCGGCGACAGCCTGCAGCTGGGCTGGCAGCCCCAGCACGAACATCGCTTCGACGCAACCAGCGGCCTGCGCCTCGAGCCCCACTGACCTGCTGCCCTGCAACAGGTCAGTTGGCAGCAGCCGGCATCAGCACTAGACCCGAAGCAGAGACACCGCCGCAATGCCCAGCCCAGACACCCCTTGGTGGCACGGGTGCGTGATTTACCAGTTGATGCCCCGCAGCTTCAGCGATGCCAACGGCGATGGCATCGGCGATCTGGCCGGCATCCAGGCCCGCCTGCCCTACCTGAAGTGGTTGGGGGTGGATGCCCTCTGGCTGACGCCGATCTACCCCTCCCCGCTGCGGGATGGCGGCTACGACATCACCGATTTCACGGCGGTGCACCCGGATCTGGGCGACCTCACCGCCCTGCAGCAGCTGCTGGAGGCCGCCCATGCCGAGGGGCTGCGGCTGGTGCTCGACCTGGTGCTGAACCACACCAGCAACCTGCACCCCTGGTTCCA
>JAGYNF010000037.1 GCA_018400215.1 Cyanobium sp. M55B138
CGGAACCGGGCTGTTCAGAACGGCGGTGGGGGCGCCGCCGGGCCACTCATCGGGCAGGGGCGTTGCGGGGGCCGCCAGGGGGGCGAGCCCCAGCCCCAGAAGCGCGATCCAGCGATTGCCCAGCCAGCCCAGGGTCACGGTGGGTGCCTCGATCCAGAACGCCCCGGTTGTACCGGATCGGCGCATTTCCACCAGGGGGCAGGCCCCAGCGGCTCATTCCACCAGCAGCGGCTGGCTGGGCACCGGCACCGGCTCCACCTTCCAGATCCGCTCGGCATAGTCGCGGATCGAGCGATCGCTGGAGAAGAAGCCACAGGCCATCGTGTTGGCCAGCGACATCGCGGCCCAGCCAGAGCGATCGAGCCAGGCCCGATCCACCGCCTCCTGGGCCCGGCGGTAGTCCGCCAGATCGGCCATCACCTTGAAGGGATCGTGGCTGGTGAGGCTGGCCAGCAGCGGATGGAACAGATCGTGGTTGCCATCGCTGAAATGGCCGGAACCAATCAGGGACAACACCTCCCGCACCATCGGATCCTGTTCGATCCAGGCCGTCGGGTGATAACCAAGGCGATCGAGCTCAGCCACCTGTTCGGCGGTGTGGCCAAAGAGGAAGAAGTTCTCCTCCCCCACCCGCTCGCGGATCTCCACATTGGCGCCATCGAGGGTGCCGATGGTCACCGCCCCATTGAGGGCCATCTTCATATTGCCCGTGCCGGAAGCCTCCTTGCCGGCGGTGGAAATCTGCTCGGAGAGATCCACCGCCGGATACACCAGCTGGCCCAGGCTCACACTGAAGTTGGGCAGGAACACCACCCGCAGCCGCCCCTGCATGGCCGGATCCAGGTTCACGATCTCGGCAATGCCCACCAACAGCCGGATGATCAACTTGGCCATGGCGTAGCCGGGTGCCGCCTTGCCACCAAACAGGAAGGTGCGCGGTGGGAGATCTTCGCCGTTGCGCAGCCGCAGGTAGCGCTCCACGATGAACAGGGCAGCCAGGTGCTGGCGCTTGTATTCGTGGATTCGCTTCACCTGCACATCAAACAGGGAGGTGTGGTCGAGCAGCAGGCCCATCTGCTGCTGCACATGGTCGATCAGCCGCCGCTTGCCCTGGTTCTTCACCTGCTGCCAGCGCTCCAGGAAGGCGGGATCGCTGGCAAAGGGGGCCAGCTCCTGCAGGGCCTCCAGGTTGCGGCGCCAGCGCTCCCCCAACAGCCCATCGAGCAGGCTGGCCAGGGCCGGGTTGGCCACCGCCATCCAGCGGCGCGGGGTGACCCCATTGGTGACATTGGTGAAGCGCTCGGGCCACAGCTCGGCAAAATCGGCCAGCAGGTGCTCCCGCAGCAGGCGGCTGTGCAGCTCGGCCACCCCGTTGGTGCAGTGGCTGCCCACCACGGCCAGGTGGGCCATGCGCACCCGCCGGGCGCCCCCCTCCTCAATCAGCGACAGCCGCGCCAGCTTCTGGGGCTGGCCCGGGAAGCGAATCCGGGCCATGCGCAGGAAGCGGGCATTGATCTCGTAGATGATCTCCAGCTGCCGCGGCAGCAGCTGCGCAAACAGCTCCACCCCCCAGCTCTCCAGGGCTTCCGGCAGCAGGGTGTGGTTGGTGTAGCTGAGGCTGGCGGTGGTGATCCCCCAGGCCGTATCCCAATCGAGCCGATGCACATCCATCAGCAACCGCATCAGCTCCGCCACCGCAATGGCGGGATGGGTGTCATTCATCTGCACCGCGAACTTGCGGTGAAACTGCTCCACGGGGACCCCCTGGCCCCGCAGGATGCGGAACATGTCCTGCAGGGAGCAGCTCACAAAGAAGATCTGCTGGCTGAGCCGCAGGCGCTTGCCCTGCTCAAATTCATCGTTGGGGTAGAGCACCTTCGAGAGGGTCTCTGAGTTCACCTTGCGCAACACCGCCCGGGTGTAGTCGCCGGCATTAAAGGAGGCGAAATCGAAGGCATCCGGCGCCACCGCCGACCACAGCCGCAGGGTGTTGGCCGTGTTCACCCCGTAGCCCAGAATCGGCGTGTCGTAGGCAACCCCAATCACGGTTTGGCCGCCGATCTCCACCGGGTAACTCCACTCGGGCCTGATCACCTCCCAGGGATTGCCCCGGGCCAGCCAGGGATCGGTGCTCTCCGCCTGGCCGTCAGGCGTGATCTGCTGGCGGAAGATCCCAAACTCATAGCGGATGCCATAGCCGATGGCCGGCAGTTCCAGGCTGGCCATCGACTCCTGAAAGCAGGCCGCCAGGCGGCCCAGGCCGCCGTTGCCCAGCCCCGGCTCCGGTTCTTCCAGCAGCAGCAGCTCGAGGTCGAGGCCAAGCTCGCGGCAGGCCTGTTCAGCCTCCCGGCGGATGCCCAGGTTCACGAGATTGTTGTCGAGGTGGGGGCCCAGCAGATATTCCGCTGAGAGATACACCGCCGTGCGCACCTGGGCGCGGGTGTAGGCCTCCGCCGTCTCCACCCAGCTCTGCAACAGGCGATCCCGCACCGCCAGGGCAAGGGCCCGGTAGTGGTCGTGGCGGGTGGCCAGACCGAGGGATTTCGCCTGGCTGTAATACAGGTGGCGGCGGATGGCCTGGGCCAGTTCACTGAGGGCCATCGTGTTCTCCCCACGCAAGGTGATTATCCCATCTGGATCAGCCCAGACGCGATGCGCTGCCTGATCAGCTACCGAATGGGAGAGATACAGCATCTCTTCCCCGATGCCCGGCGCACCGCTGGCAAGCTCCGACTGCCATTCCGGTAACAACGGCAGCAACGACAGGGCAGGGTGCCGACGTTGGCTTGGTGAATTGGCACCAGAAACGTCCCATGCCCTCCCAGCCTCGCCTTGACGCCATCGAGAAGATTCTCAACCGCCAACCCGTTGCCACGGCGCCGACCCAGACGCTCGATGAGCTCTGGGCCAGTGACGTCTTCACCCTCGACAAGATGAAGGCGGCCCTGCCGAAGGACATCTTCAAGTCGGTGCAGCGCACGATCAAGGAGGGCAGCAAGCTCGACGTGTCGGTGGCCAACGTGGTCGCCCAGGCGATGAAGGAGTGGGCCACCAGCCGCGGCGCCCTCTATTACTCCCACGTCTTCTACCCGCTCACCAACTCCACTGCCGAGAAGCACGACGGCTTCATCTCCCCCCAGGGCGACGGCACGGTCTTCACCGAGTTCACGGGCAAGGTGCTGGTGCAGGGTGAGCCGGACGGCTCCTCCTTCCCCAACGGCGGCATCCGCTCCACCTTCGAAGCCCGCGGTTACACCGCCTGGGACATCACCAGCCCCGCCTACCTGATGCAGACCCCTAACGGGGTCACCCTCTGCATTCCCACGGTGTTCGTCTCCTGGACAGGCGAAGCCCTCGATAAGAAGACACCGCTGCTGCGCTCCAACTCCGCCGTCAACAAGGCGGCCCACAAGCTGCTCAGCCTGCTGGGGGAAACCACCATCGCCCCGGTCAACTCCAGCTGCGGCGCTGAGCAGGAGTACTTCCTGATCGACAGCGCCTATATCCCCCTGCGGCCCGATCTGCTGTTGGCCGGGCGCACCCTCTACGGCCGCCCCTCGGCCAAGGGCCAGCAATTCGACGACCACTACTTCGGCGCCATCCCGGAGCGGGTGCAGGTGTTCATGCAGGAGGTGGAGCGGCAGATGTACCGGTTGGGAATCCCGGCCAAAACCCGCCACAACGAAGTGGCTCCCTCGCAATTTGAGCTGGCGCCCTTCTTCGAGGCGGCCAACGTGGCCACCGACCACCAGCAGCTCACCATGACGATTCTGCGCAGCACGGCGAAGAAGCATGGGCTGGCCTGCCTGCTGCACGAAAAGCCTTTCGCCGGCATCAATGGCTCCGGCAAACACGTCAACTGGTCGATCGGCAATGCCACCCAGGGGAACCTGCTCGATCCGGGCAAGACCCCCCATGAAAACCTCCAGTTCCTGCTCTTCTGTGGAGCGGTGATCCGGGGCGTGCACCTCTATGGCCCCCTGCTGCGGGCCGTGATCGCCACCGCGAGCAACGACCACCGCCTCGGCGCCAACGAAGCTCCGCCAGCGATCATCTCGGTTTACCTGGGCAGCCAGCTGGAAGATGTGTTCAACCAGATCCGCGAGGGCCGGCTCTCCGGCTCTGCCCTGGGCGGCGTGATGGACTTCGGCGTCGACACCCTGCCGGAATTCGACAAGGACGCCGGCGATCGCAACCGCACCTCGCCCTTCGCCTTCACCGGCAACCGCTTTGAGTTCCGCGCCGTCGGCTCCAACCAATCCGTGGCTGGGCCGCTGGTGACCCTGAACACGGTTTTGGCGGACTCCCTCGAGTGGATCGCCGGCGAGTTGGAAGGCAAGCTCAACAGTGGCTTCGGCCTCGAGGAAGCGGCCCTGGCCGTGCTCAAGACCACGATCACCAACCACGGTGCCGTGGTGTTCGGCGGCAACGGCTACTCGGACGAATGGCACCACATGGCCGTGGCGGAGCGGGGCCTGGAAAACCTGCGCACCACCGCCGACGCCCTGCCGGTGCTGGAGCGGCCGGCCATCCGCGAGTTGTTCGAGCGCACCGGGGTGCTCTCGGCCGTGGAGCTGCAGAGCCGCTTTGAGGTCTACGCCGAGCAGTACATCCTGGCGATCGATGTGGAGGCCAAGCTGGCCGTTCAGATCGCCCGCACCCAGGTGTATCCGGCGGCCATCCGCTATCTGGGCGAGCTGGCCGAATCCCTGCAACTGCAGAGTTCCCTGGGCATCCAGGTGTCTCCGGAAAGTTCCAAGCAGGTCGCCGAGCTCTGCCAGTCGCTGATGGACATCAGCGGCCAGTTGCAAGGCGCCATCGACAATCCGCCCCATGGCACCGAAGCCCACATGCGCTACAGCGCCGACACCCTGGTGCCCTTGATGGCGGACCTGCGTGAGGTGGTGGATGGTCTGGAGGCTCTGGTCGACGACAACCTCTGGCCCCTGCCCACCTACCAGGAGATGCTGTTCGTGCGATAGGCCGAAGCGGGGCGGCGGCCCTGGTGTGGGGCCAGCTCCTGCCTAGGGTGACCACTCAAATTTCAGCGTATTCCCATCCCATTCGCTCCCGCCCCTCCCGCTCCAGTTCGATCGCAATCGGTTCCCGCACCGCCCAATCCAAGCCCCAGCCCCCTGCGCCGCGTTCTGCACGGCATGGGGCCCGTGTTCATCGTGCTGGTGCATCTGGGTTGCCTGCTGGTGGTGCTGGAGGGGCTGGGCTGGGCCGCCGCCCTCTGGGCCGTGGCGCTCTATCTGGTGCGGATGCTGGGCACCACCGCCATCTACCACCGCCTGATCACCCACGGCAGCTATGAGGCCCCCAAACTGGTGTGGTGGCTGGGATCGGTGGTAACGGCTTCGGCAGGCCAGATGGGTCCAAGCTGGTGGAAGGCCCACCACCAGGCGCACCATCGCCATGTGGATACGGCGGCCGATCCCCACAGCCCCCTGATCGCCCGCAACCGTTGGCGCGGTTTCTGGCATTCCCAGATCGGCTGGCTGCTCAGCCCTGGCTTTCACCCCAGCGAGCTGCCAGCCGACGTGGAGGCCGATCCGGTGCTGCGGCTGATCGACCGGCTGCACATCGTGCCGCCGCTGGCCCTGGCCTGGCTCTCCTGGCAGCTCGGCGGCTGGGAATGGCTGGGGGCGTTCTGCCTGAGCACCACCCTGCTGTTTCATGGTGTGGCCACGGTGAACTCGGCCTGCCACCTGGCTGGCAGCCAACCCTTCGCCACCGGCGATGGCAGTCGCAACAACCGCTGGGTGGCCTTGATCACCCTGGGTGAGGGTTGGCACAACCTGCACCATGGCTTCCAGGGCTCCGCGCGCCAGGGCTTCACCCTGCGGCACGGCAAGGTGGTGACCCTGCCGGATCCCACCTACCGCTTCATCCGGCTGCTGGAACAGCTGGGCTGGGCCCGCCGGCTGCGGATCCCCAGCGAGCGGGCCCTGCTGGCGCGGGCTGGGAGCGGCCATTAAAAAGCCGCCCCCAGGGGCGGCTGTCTTCAAGGCAAAAGCCTCAAGCGGCGATCACCAGCGGTTGCCGCCACCGCCGCCGGCGCCACCACCGCCGCCGCCACCGGTGCGGGGCTCGGCCTTGTTGACGCGGATGTTGCGCCCCATCCACTCGACATCCTGAAGGTCGTCGATCGCGGTGGTTTCCTCCGCATCGCTGTTCATCTCAACAAAGGCGAAGCCGCGCTTGCGACCCGTTTCCCGGTCGAGGGGCAGGGTGCACTTGCGGACAGCGCCATAACCAGCGAACAGTTGCTGGAGGTCCTCCACTTCGGCATCGAAGGAGAGGTTACCGACGTAAATAGTCATGAACCGATCAAAAAAGTATGAGCCTGATTCGTCGAAAGCCCTGAAGAGAGTCGTCGGCCTGGTGGAGAAATCCTGTGGAAAGCGCCGCGAGGAAAGAAAACCTGCTGAAGAGTGATCTTGGAATCCCCTTCACCGTACACCAGGGCGGTGGACGATCTCCGAATTGCCCCTCCAGGGCACGGCAACGCCCGGGGCGGCCGCTGGACCAGCCAGCAAAAAGCGCCGCCGCAGCGACGCTCGCTCCTCCCTGGATCGCGCGGCAGGAGCACCGCGCGATCGAACCCAGCGTGGAAACAGGGCGCAGGCAGGTGGCGGAATAGTCGGTATCACTACAGCTTTACGAGCTGTGTGAGGTTTTGACTCAGCAGATTGCGATCAGATGTCAATCACTTGCGGAATGTGCCGGTTTGGGCGCAGGGCTGGCCTCTCCAGCCACAGCACCCCCAGCATGGAATTCACGCAGGTATCCATGCAGATCTGCCCCCCATGCATCTCGTACCAGACGCCTTCAAGAGCTGCGACCACCCGATGCAGATCGTGGCGCGGGCCCTGCAGTATTTCGCCGCCCATTTCAGCGACCCCCTGCCCATCACCGAGCTGGCCCAGGCCCTCAACACCAGCCAGGATTGCCTCGATTTCAGCTTTGATCAGATCCGTGGCATGACGCCGGCCCAGGCGCTGCAGGCCCATCGGCTGAACAAGCTCTTTGCCGTGCTCACCGACCAGCCCCGGCAGGGGCTGGAGCGGGCCATCCAAACCTGCGGGCTGGACCAGACCGCCGGCGTGGTGAGCCTGTTTGAGCAAACCTTCGGCATTGACATGTCACTGTTTCTACTCACCAGCCGGCGGGCGGCCGATGATCGGTTGTTCCGCCAGCGCCATCCCGACCCCCAGGCCCTCGTGTTGCCGTCCTGAGCCAGCCCTCCTTTCCCGAGATGTCGCCTTGGCGTTCTGTTCCAGCTGTCAGCACCTGAGCGGATTTCCGGGGCCGATCTGCCGCTGCTTGATCTGGCACCGCACGCTCACGGTGGCCGAGGCCTCGATCCACTCCTGCCCCCTCTGGGCCCCCGGCTCGGGTCGCAGGCCAGCGGAACGCCCGGGTGGCAGCTGCTAATCTCCGGCCATGCGGATCAGTCCACCTTAGGGAGCCTTCGTAGGCCCTGATCGCCGCGCGATGTTGTCGCCGAGGTACTGGCCGTTGTGCTGGCCAGGTCGGCTGGATGGTCACGGCGATGACGCCCCGTCGATGGGCAGCAGGCAGTTCATTTTTTCATTGTTGTACCTATTTGCAATCCTGTGTTTCAAGGCTGGCAACTGATTCCCAACCGCTCCGCCATCCGCAGCGAAGTGTTGGCTGGCATCGTGGTGGCCCTCGGCATCATTCCCGAGGCCATTGCCTTCTCGATCGTGGCCGGGGTTGACCCCCAGGTGGGTCTGTTTGGTTCGATCTGCATCCTGATCGTGATTGCCCTGTTGGGTGGTCGCCCAGGCATGGTCTCCGCCTGCACGGCCGGTGTGGCCCTGCTGATGGGGGGTCTGGTGCAAACCCATGGCCTCAGCTACCTCTTGGCGGCCTCGATTCTGGCCGGCATCTTCCAGATTGTCTGGGGCTATCTGCGCCTGGCCCACCAGATGCGCTTTGTGCCCAGGGCCGTGACCGTGGGCTTTGTGAATTCCATCGGCGCGCTGATCTTTCTGGCCCAGCTGCCCCAGCTGGGTCTGGGCCGTGATGGCGGTGAAACCATCCCCAGCCTGGCCGGCAGCGGCCTGGCGGTGAGCTGGCCCTGGGTGTGGGGTCTGGTGGCCCTGGGGCTGGTGATCATCTATCAATTGCCACGGCTCACCAGGGTTGTGCCCTCCACCCTGGTGGCGATCCTGGTGATCAGTGGCCTGGCGGAATGGTGGCAACTGCCCGTGCCCCGCGTGGGCGATCTGGGCCGACTGCCCACCAGCCTGCCGGTGTTTCAGATCCCGGAGGTGTTCAGCTCCTTTGACACCCTCGGCATCATCCTGCCCACGGCCCTGGCCATCTCCTTTGTGGGGCTGCTGCAGTCGTTCCTCACCGCCAATGTGGTGGAGGACATGCTCGATCAGGAGGCCAATTACGAGGCCGAAGCCCGGGCGGAGGGGATCGCCAACATCACCGCTGGACTGTTTGGCGGCATGGCCGGAGCCGGCATGATCGGTCA
Organism: Cyanobium sp. M55B138; assembly: GCA_018400215.1. GTDB lineage: Bacteria > Cyanobacteriota > Cyanobacteriia > PCC-6307 > Cyanobiaceae > NIES-981. The sequence continues at coordinate 8,516 of JAGYNF010000037.1, forward strand.
GTCGGTGATCAATCTGGAATCCGGTGGCCGCTACCGACTCTCCACCCTCACCGCCGGCATCGGACTGCTGATCCTGGTGATCTCCCTGAGCAGTTGGCTGGCCCGCATCCCCATGGCCGCCCTGGTGGCCGTGATGATCATGGTGTCGGTGAGCACCGTGAACTGGGACTCCCTGCTGAAGATCACCAAGGTGCCCAAGAGCGACACCGCGGTGATGCTGCTCACCCTGGTGCTGGCCCTGCTCACCCGCAACCTGGCCATTGCCGTGCTGGTGGGCGTGGCTCTGGCCGGAATCCTGTTCAGCCGCAAGGTGGCCAAGGTGATCGCCGTGACAGCCACCTGGCAGGAGGAAGACTGGATCTACTACAAGGTGCAGGGACAACTGTTCTTTGTGAGCACGGTGTACTTTCTGGCCGGATTCAAACAACATGTGCATCCAGCTCGTGTCACCATCGATATGGAGGCCGCCCACGTGTGGGATCAGTCGGGCATGCGCGCCCTCGACCAGGTCATCCGCAAGCTGCGCCAGGGGGGATCAGCCGTGGACCTGATCAATCTCAACGCCGAGAGCCTCAATCTCTTCCACCGCATCAGTGAAAGCGGTGATGCCCTGGCGGTGGCCCAGCATGGGGTGGGGGGATGAGTACCGCCCCCGCCTGGCTGCCCCGCAGCCTCTCGGGCAACATCCGTGGGGATATCACCGGCGGCTTTACGGCGGCGGTGGTGGCCCTGCCGCTGGCCCTGGCCTTCGGGGTGGCCTCGGGCGCCGGCCCGATCGCCGGGCTGTGGGGCGCGATCACCCTGGGGTTCCTCGCCGCCCTGTTTGGCGGCACCCCCAGCCAGGTTTCCGGCCCCACCGGCCCGATGACCGTGATCATGACCGCCGTGGTGACCCTGCTGGTGGGCCGCCATGGCCCAGCAACCGGCCTGGCCATGGCCTTCTCGGTGGTGCTGCTGGCCGGCGGCTTCCAGGTGCTGTTTGGCCTGATGAAGCTGGGCCAGTACATCACGATGATGCCCTACACCGTGATCTCCGGCTTCATGTCGGGCATCGGTGTGATCATCATCGTGCTGCAGATTCCCACCCTGCTGGGGGTGAACCTGAGCGGCACGATCCCATCCATCGTGACCAAGCTGCCCTGGGCCATCACGGCCCTCAATCCCACCGCCCTGCTGGTGGGTGCGGCCAGCTTCGGCCTGGTGATGGCCTACCCCAAGCGCTGGAACACGGTGCTGCCAGCCCCCCTGGTGACGCTGGTGGTGATCACCCTGGTCACGGCGCTGTGGCTGCCCCCAGATGCCCTGCCCCGGCTGGGAACCATTCCCACCGGCCTGCCGCCCCTGGTGATTCCCAGCTTCGGTTGGGGCGACCTACGCACCCTGGCTGGCTTTGCCCTCACCCTGGCCGTGCTCGGCTCGATTGATTCGCTGCTCACTTCGCTGGTGGCCGACAACATCACCCGCAGCCACCACAACTCCGACCGGGAGCTGATCGGCCAGGGCATCGGCAACATGGCGGCGGCCCTGGTGGGTGGCCTGCCCGGCGCGGGCGCCACCATGCGCACGGTCACCAACGTGCAGGCCGGTGGTCGCACCCCCCTCTCGGGCATGGTTCACGCCCTGGTGCTGCTGGTGATCACCCTGGGGGCGGGCCCCCTGGCCAGTCCGATTCCCCAGGCCGTGCTGGCCGGCATCCTGCTCAAGGTGGGGCTGGAGATCATCGACTGGAACTTCATCTTCCGGGCGCCCCTGCTGTCGTGGACCACCACGGGGCTGATGTGGCTGGTGTTGATCCTCACGGTGTTCTGGGACCTGATCACCGCGGTGGCGGTGGGCGTATTTCTGGCCAACATCCTCACGATCAAGCGCCAGAACGACCTGCAGCAGAGCCGCATGCGCACCCTGCAGGGGCTCGACGACGACGAGGACCTCGTCGAAGAGCAGCACCCCCAGCTCGCTCCGCGGGAGCGAGCCATCCTCAAGGGTTGTGGCAATCACCTGCTGCTGCTGGAACTGAGCGGCCCCCTCAGTTTTGGCGCCGGCAAGTTTTTATCCCAGCAGCTCAGCAGCGTGAATGACTTCGAAACCCTGGTGCTGGATCTCAGCCAGGTGCCCCTGCTGGGGGTCACCGCCGCCCTGGCGATCGAAACCATCTGCCTTGACTGCCGCGATCAGGCCCGCAGGGTGTGGATTGTGAGTGCCCATGCCCAGCCCCTGGAGCGGCTGCAACGGCTGCGTGTGCAGCAGATCCAGGGGCATAAGAATC
>JAGYNF010000370.1 GCA_018400215.1 Cyanobium sp. M55B138
GGGCACGCGGGCCCGGGAGCGGATGATCCAGGCCAACCTGCGCCTGGTGGTGGCGGTAGCCAAGAAGTATCAGCGCCGCGGGCTGGAACTGCTGGATCTGGTGCAGGAGGGCAGCCTGGGGCTGGAGCGGGCCGTGGAGCGATTCGACCCCACCCGGGGCTTCCGCTTCAGCACCTATGCCTACTGGTGGATCCGCCAGGGCATCACCCGGGCCCTGGCCAGCCAGAGCCGCACCATCCGGCTGCCGGTGCACGTCACCGAGAAGCTCAACCGCCTCAAGCGGGCCCAGCGGGAGCTCTCCGCGAGGCTGGGGCGACTGCCGACCCTGGCCGAACTGGCCGGCGAACTGCAGCTGAGCGAGCAGGCCGTGCGCCAGATCCTGGTGCAGGTGCCGCGACCCGTTTCGCTCGAGGCGCGGGTGGGTCGCGACCAGGAGGGGGAACTGGCGGACCTGCTCCAGGATGGGCACGACACGCCGGAGCAGCTGCTCACCCGCGAGCAGCTGCACCAGGACCTGCAGAGCCTGCTCGCCGAATTGAACGGGCGGGAGGCCCGGGTGATCCGCGAGCGCTTCGGACTCGACGACAACACCCCCCGCACCCTGAGTGAGATCGGCGAGAGCATGGACCTCTCCCGGGAGCGGGTGCGACAGATCGAGTCCCATGCCCTGCTGAAGCTGCGCCAGCCGCAGAACCGCTGCCGGGTGCGCGACTACCTGGGCAGCCTGGACGACCGCTGACAACCCTCCCCCATCCAGGGCTGCGCCCCCCGCCCATGTCCCCCCATCCGCCCTCCCCACCAAGGGCGCCGTGCTGATCGTGGGAGCCGGCCCCACCGGCCTCACCCTGGGGATCTTCGATGCGCTCGGCATCGTCGAGGAGGCTCTGGAGCACGGCCATCGCATGGATGGCATCACCCGTCCACGCCTACGGCAAGCCCCGGGCCAGCCTCCGCTTCGCGTTGATCGACAGCCACGATCCGTTCGATCTCAATCCCTCGGGGCACGTCACCAAAGCGATGCTCACCCTGCCCTGGAACGGCTGGGCGGCTCAGCCCATCCCTGTTCGTGGTCCGCCCCGACAACCGGGTGGGCTTCCGCTGCGGGAATCCGGATCCGGCGCGGGCCCCGGCCTACTTCCAGACCTGGCGAAGCACACCAGCCGGCGGCCGCTGGACCGATTCGCCCCCGCCGCGCTAAAACGGAGTCATTACGAGTTAGACAGCCATGGCTTCCATCACCGCTCCCCCGATCGACATCGGCATCCCCGCCGAACAGCGCGCC
>JAGYNF010000371.1 GCA_018400215.1 Cyanobium sp. M55B138
TGCCGTTGAACGGGCTGCTGCGCACGAACACGGTGAGGGCACCGGCCCGCTGGCCCTGGCGCCGCAGTTTTTCCGCCGCCCGGGCCGTGTAGCTGGCCACCGCCTCCTTCAGGTGCGCCAGGGTGGTTACGGGTTGGCTGAAGCTGCGGCTCACGCAGGTCTCGCGCTTGGCCGCCGGCACCAGCTCCAGGGGCAGGCAGGCGTGGCCGCGCAGCTCCTGCTGCAGCCGCACCCCCACCACACCGCAGCGGTGGCGCAGTTCGCCGCTGGGCAGGTCGCGCAGGGCGCGGGCGTCGGCGCAGCCCCGCAGCCGGCACCAGCGTGAGAGCTTCTTGCCGATGCCCCACACGTCCTCAATGGCGGTGGCCGCCAGCACCGCCTCCACCTGCTCCGGCGGGCAGGCGCCGATGTCGAACACCGCCGGCGCCGGGGCGCCGCCCGCCGCTGCTGTTTTGGCCCACTTGTTGGCCAGCTTGGCCAGCACCTTGGTGGGGGCGATGCCCACCGCCACCGGCAGCCCCAGCCGGCGCTGCACGTCGCGGCGCAGGGCCTGCCCCCAGGTGGTGAGATCGCTGCCGCCAGTACCCGCCCTGGGCCGGTGCAGCAGGCCGAAGGCCTCGTCGATCGAGTAGATCTCCAGCGCTTCCACCCACTCCTCCAGCACGGCCATCAGCCGCTGGCTCATGTCGGCGTAGAGGGCGTAGTTGGAGCTGCGCACGCGTACCCCCTGCCGCTGCAGCTGCCGCTGCACCTGGAAGTAGGGCTGGCCCATGGGGATGCCGAGGGCGCGGGCCTCGGCGCTGCGCGACACGATGCAACCGTCGTTGTTGGAGAGCACCACCAGGGGCCGGCCGATCACGGCCGGATCCACCACCGCCTCGCAGGAAGCATAGAAGTTGTTGCCGTCGATCAGCACGATGGCCTGGCGACCCGTGGCCTGGCGATTCATAGGCTGTGGATGGCGTGGATGGCCACACCCCAGATGCGGGCATCGTCGCGCTCGGCCAGCTCCAGGGGCGGGTAGTCGGGATGGGCGGCCTCCAGCCGCCAGCGGCCCTGGTGCTGGTTGAGAAACTTGAGCGTGAAGGCCCCCTCGACCACGGCGACCACCACCCGGCCGGCCCGGGGCTCGACGGCCCGGTCCACCACCAGCAGGTCGCCGTCGAGGATGCCGGCATCGCGCATCGACTCGCCGCTCACCCGCAGGAAGAAGGTGCTGCTGGGGTGGCGGATCAGCACGTCGTTGAGGTCGATGCGGCTCTCGATGTAGTCGTCGGCGG
>JAGYNF010000372.1 GCA_018400215.1 Cyanobium sp. M55B138
TCCGGTGTGCCCTGGGACCTGCGCAAGGTGGACCACTACGAGTGCTACGACGACTTCGACTGGGCCGTGGCCTGGGAGAAAGAAGGTGATTGCTTCGCCCGCTACCGGGTGCGGGTGCAGGAGATGCGCGAATCGCTGAAGATCCTGCGCCAGGCCTGCCAGATGATCCCCGGCGGCCCCACCGAAAACCTGGAGGCCCGCCGCATGGCGGAGGGCAAGGGCAGCGAGTTTGCCGGCTTCGACTATCAATACGTGGCCAAAAAGGTGGCCCCCACCTTCAAGATCCCCGAAGGTGAGCTCTACACCCGCCTGGAATCCGGCAAGGGGGAGATCGGCGTGTTCATCCAGGGCAACAACGACGTGACACCTTGGCGCTTCAAGATCCGCGCCGCCGATTCCAACAACCTGCAGATCCTGCCCCACATTCTCAAGGGGGCCAAGGTGGCCGACATCATGGCGATCCTCGGCTCAATCGATGTGATCATGGGCTCTGTTGATCGATGACCAGCCCGAATCCCTGACTGGACCACTGAACCGCTTCCTGCGCCGCATCCGGCACGCGGGGTTCCTGCTTCCCGCCACGCTCACCGGCTATCTCTGGCTCAAGGGCGGCCACCCCGGGCTGCCGGGCTGGGCCTGCCCCCTGCGGGCCCTCACGGGCATCCCCTGCCCCACCTGCTTTCTCACCCGGGCCACCGAACTGGCGCTGCGGGGCGACCTGGACGGGGCCGTGGCGCAGCATGCCTTCGGGCCCCTGCTGGCGGTGGGCCTGCTCGGTTGGTCGCTGGCGGCGCTGGGGCAACGGCGGCTGCTGCCCCAGGTGGGCCGCCCCTGGCGATCGGGCTGGCCCGGAGCCGCGGCCGCCGGTCTGGCCCTGCTGGGCTATTGGCTGGTACGCCTGGGGCACCAGACCTTTCCCAGCGGATGAGCACGATGGATCCCAACAGTTGGCTGCTGCTCTGCCGCACGGTGCGCTTCGGCGACACCGATGCCGCCGGCGTGATGCACTTCTCCCGCCTGCTGGAGTGGTGCCACCAGGCCTACGAAGAGAGCCTGGAGCGCTTTGGCGTGGAGGCGGCGGCGGTGTTCCCCTGCCCGGGCCGGGCCCTGGCGGTGGCCCTGCCGATCGTGCACTGCCAGGCCGACTACCACGTTCCCCTGGTGTGCGGCGACCCCCTGGCAATCCGGCTGCAGCCGCGACGGCTCGACCCGGGCAGCTTTGAGGTGGCCTACAGCTTTGACAAGGGGGAGCAGCGGGTGGGC
>JAGYNF010000373.1 GCA_018400215.1 Cyanobium sp. M55B138
GGTGGGCTACACCACCCCGGCCGAGGTCGGCGCCCTGATCGCCGGCATCAACGCCAGCGTGCCCAACATCGATCAGGCCGTGATCTCGGTGCACGGCCACAACGACCTGGGGCTGGCGGTGGCCAACTTCCTCGAGGCGGTGAAGAACGGGGCCCGCCAGCTGGAGTGCACGATCAACGGCATCGGTGAGCGGGCCGGCAACGCCTCGCTGGAGGAGCTGGTGATGGCCCTGCACGTGCGCCGCAGCTACTTCAATCCCTTCCTGGGCCGGCCCGCCGAGAGCACCGAGCCGCTCACGGCCGTGCGCACCGAGGAGATCACCAAGACCTCGCGGCTGGTGAGCAACCTCACCGGCATGGTGGTGCAGCCCAACAAGGCGATTGTGGGCGCCAATGCCTTCGCCCATGAGAGCGGCATCCACCAGGACGGCGTGCTCAAGCACCGCCTCACCTACGAGATCATCGACGCCCGCACCGTGGGCCTGAGCGACAACCGCATCTCCCTGGGCAAATTGAGCGGCCGCAGCGCCTTCCGGGCCCGTCTGGAGGAGCTGGGCTACAGCCTGGAGCGGCAGGATCTCGACGACGCCTTCGCCCGCTTCAAGGAGTTGGCCGACCGCAAGCGGGAGATCAGCGACCGGGATCTCGAGGCGATCGTGAGCGAGCAGGTGCAACAGCAGGATGGCGGCAGCTACACGCTCAAAGGTGTGCAGGTGAGCTGCGGCACCGGCCTGCGCCCCACCGCCACCGTGACCCTGCTGAATGCCGACGGTGCCGAGCTCACCGAGGTGGCGATCGGCACCGGCCCGGTGGATGCGGTGTGTCAGGCGCTCAACCGCCTGGCCCAGGTGCCCAATGAGCTGGTGGAGTTCTCGGTGAAGAGCGTCACCGAGGGCATCGACGCCATGGGCGACGTGACGATCCGGCTGCGCCAGAACGGCGTGCTGTATTCCGGCCACGCCGCCGACACCGACATCGTGGTGGCCGCCGCCCAGGCCTTTGTGAATGCCCTCAACCGGCTGGTGGCCGGCAACCGCAGCATGCCCCTGCACCCCCAGAAGGCGCCGCTGCCGGTGGTGGGGGATCTGCCCCTGGCCGATCGGCCCCGCGTGTGATGGCCCAACCCTCCTCCGGCCCGCAACGCTCATCCCTGGCGGCGGCCATCCAACTGGTGCTGCTGCTGCTGGTGGCCCTGGCGATGTTGCTGCCGCTGCTGTGGCTGGTGAGCACTTCGCTCAAGGGCCCGGCGGAAGACATC
>JAGYNF010000374.1 GCA_018400215.1 Cyanobium sp. M55B138
GGGCTTCGGCTATGGCCAGGGGCTGGGCAGCTTCAGCGGCTACAGCGACCTGGCCCGCTTCGCCAATGGCGATGTGGCCCTGCTGGTGGAAGCTGGCGCCAGCTACCAGAAGGTGCGCGGGGGGGATCGCCGCCACGACGGCATTGCCTTCCAGCGCATCCCCTTTGCCCTGGTGGCTCAGGCCTGATCAGCCGCTGGGGCCTGGCGCAGGCCCACGGCCAGCAGCTGGTCGGCCAGGGCCTGCAGGGCTTGGCGCTCCTCGGGGCTACGGGGCCGGGCCGGACTGGCCTGGGGCGTGGGGCGGGGGAAGAGCTCCCGCCAGCTGCAGCCCCACACCCGCCGGGCAAAGCGGTCGTTGCTGGCGCCGTAGCGCTGCTCAATGCTGGCCAGCAGGGGCTCGGTGAGCCCCTGGAATGGGGCGGCAGGCCAACCCTGCTCCGTGGCGAGACGCTCTAGATCCTGGCGGATCTGGGCCTTGCAGGCTGGGCTGTTCCAGGCCTGGGGGTAGTGCTCGGACAGCTGGCGGGCAAGGCGCCGGGCGATCCAGACGGCCTGCCAGCCCGGCTGCACGTTGGCCTGCTCAGCCAGCGGACCCAGGGCGGAGAGGTCGGCAACGCCCACCGCCTGGAGCAGCCGCTCACAGGGATCCGCCTCACCGGCGCGGAAGGGCAGGAAGTGGCAGCGCACCTCCGGGCGATCGAGGGCCTCGCCGAACAGCTCCAGGTAGTCGCAGTTGCTCTCGCCGCCGCGGCGCAGGGTCTGGCGCACGTAGCGGCGAAAGGAGCTGGCCAGGTAGAAGCGCTTGAGCAGCTGGGTGTAGCGGGAATTGAGGTAGGTGGGCTGGTCGCGCACAAAGGCCACCAGCTCCAGGCCGATGTCCTGGGCGCTGAGCCAGTGCAGCAGCTCGCTGAGCAGGCTGCCCGCGCTTCGGTCGCCGGGCTCGGCGAGCACCAGGGAGAGGATTTCCGCCGACACCAGCGCCCGGCTGTCCTGCTGCCGGGCCTGCTGCAGCAGCTGCTCCCAGGGCTGAAGATCCCCCCTGCGCAGGGCCTTCACCAGGCGCAGGTGCTCGCTGCGGCGGCTGGGATAGAGCAGGCGCTGCTGGCGCAGAAAGGCGGGGTTGGCCTTGAGCCGGTGCTGGATGTAGGTGGAGGCCGTCTTGTGGATGCCCACATGCAGAACCAGCGTGCGCGCCGCCACCGTGCTCCGATTCACCAAGGTCAAACCCTAAGCGGT
>JAGYNF010000375.1 GCA_018400215.1 Cyanobium sp. M55B138
GGTGGGGAGGTCTTGCTGGCTGCGGTTGAGGGCCACCGCAGCGATTGGGGACAGCCCGGCCGGATCGACATTGGCGCCGGCGCCGGCACCGCTAGCCGGACTCACCGGGTCGGTGATCAGCATCCTGAAGTGGCCCTCATACACCGGATGCACCAGCCGCTGGTAGCCCAGCCAGGCGGTGGAGGCAGCGGTGACCGCCGCCAGGGTGATGAGCAGCACCCGCTTGCGGCGCCGCAGAATTTTGAGCAGCGCGCCAAGGTCGATCTCGTCGCCATCGGCACCACCCACGCCTTCGCTGGGCGTCACCGTGTAGGTGTAGGGGCTGACAGCCACGGCTGGTGTGTTAGCTGCTGCCGGGTTGGGGCCGATTCTGCTCACAGGTCAGCGCTGGTGACTCCGACATTAAACGGCTGTGGGGACGTTCAGCTTTTCTTTTGCGCAACAGCCAGGCCTCAATTTCCTGGGTCGAAATAGCGCTTGCCATCGGCGCGGCGGCCTCCGCTGCGGGCCTGGCGGCGGGTGAACTCGCCCACGCTCGGGTTGGCGTGCGCCGGATCCACGTGGGCCACCTGCTCCCACAGCTCCCGCGGTGCCCAGCGCACCGTGTGCTCCACCCGGTTGTGCTTGGTGACATGGCACCAGCGGCTGCTGCCGCAGTGGGGGCAGAACAGCTCTTCAAGCCACTCATTGCTGAGCACCAGCACCGGGTAGGCCTGGATCACCAGCCGGGCCCGCCTGTCGGTCATGCCCCGGGCCTTGAGCTCCTCCGGCGTGAGCAGATGCAGGAAATACTTGCGGCCATTGCCTTCAATGGCTTGCTTCGGGTGGGCAGGACAAAACAACTCCCGCCGGGCGCTGCGTTGACGGCGGCGCGGCGGGTTGGCTTCAGCCACCATCAGGCGACAGCTCCCATCTGCAGCAAATATACGGCTAATCCACAGCCCCCACGGCCGGGGTTATTTGGCGTCCATCCAGGTGGGGCCGACGCCGGTTTCGGCCACCAGGGGCACCGACAGGGTCACCGCCTGCTCCATCGTGTCGCGCGTGAGGGCGAGCACCGGCTGGAGGGCCTCCGGGGCGGCCTCCAGCACCAGTTCGTCGTGCACCTGCAGCAGCAGCCGTGCCGCCAGGCCACTGCTGATCAGCAGGCGGTGCAGCTGCACCATGGCCAGCTTGATGATGTCGGCACTGGAGCCCTGAATCG
>JAGYNF010000376.1 GCA_018400215.1 Cyanobium sp. M55B138
AAGGCTGATATGGTATAAACCTCAAACCGCGAGCTGGGCCGCCAGCCAGCCACTGATGGCGGCGTCGTAGCTGGCCGTGTGCTCAAAGGCCGCCAGGGCCAGCTGACGCCGGAAGGCCGAATCCAGGCGATCCTCGCGGAGGGCCACCAGAAAATCGGCGTACTGGTCCGGGCTGGTGAGCACGGCCACATCGGCGTGGTTCTTGGCGGCGGCACGCACCATCGCCGGACCGCCGATGTCGATGTTGTCGATCGCGGTGTCAAAGGCGACCTCCGGATCAGCCACCGTCTCCTTGAAGGGATAGAGATTCACCACCACCACATCGATGGGGGGGATGGCCTGGGCGGCCAGATCGGCCTGGTGGCTGGCCTCGGAGCGCCGGGCCAGGATGCCGCCATGGATGCGGGGATGCAGGGTCTTGACCCGCCCGCCGAGGATCTCTGGGGCGCCGGTGTGATCCGCCACCTTGGTGACCGGCAGCCCGGCGGCAGCGAGGGCGGCGGCGGTGCCCCCACTGGAGATCAGCTGATAGCCGGCGGCCAGCAGTCCTTCAGCCAGGGGCACCAAGCCATCCTTGTTGGACACGCTCAGAAGGGCCGTGGGCGCCATGGCTCGCGATCGAGGAGGTGGATGGCCAACCTACGCAGCGACAGAACGACGTGTTGAACCGCTGGCATGAGCACCCCTTCCCCCACGGACGCAGGCCTGATCCGGCTTGGACCCGGCACAGCCGACCATCGGCTGGTGCTGCTGCATGGCTGGGGGGCCGATGCCCATGACCTGCTGGACCTGGGCGGGCTATTGGTGGAGCCGGATGTGAGCGTGGTGGCCCTGCAGGCCCCCCTGCCCCATCCGGGCGGTGTGGGGCGCCAGTGGTATGACCTGCAGCAGCCGGAGTGGCCGCAGCTGCCCGCGGCCCGCACCGATCTCTGCCGCCGGCTGCTGGCCCTCGACGCGGAGGTGCCCCTAGCCCGCACCGTGCTGCTGGGCTTTTCCCAGGGAGCAGCCATGGCCGTGGACGTGGCCACCGGGGCAGGGGGGAGCCACTGCGCCGGACTGATCAGCTGCAGCGGCTACCCCCACCCGGGCTGGCAACCCCAGGCCGGCAACTCCATGCCCGTACTGCTCACCCACGGCCGGCAGGATCCCGTGGTGCCCTATGGGGCGAGTGAAGCGTTGCGGCAGCAGTTGCAGACA
>JAGYNF010000377.1 GCA_018400215.1 Cyanobium sp. M55B138
ACTGCGGGCCGAGCGGAGCTGCTGCAACAGGTCGCGTTCCTGATCCGAGAGGGTCTCCGGCAGCCGCAACACCGGGGTGAGCAGCAGGTCGCCGCGGCCGGCCTTGAGGGGCCAGCCCTTGCCCTTGAGCCGCAGGCTGCGGCCCAGGGTCATACCCGGCGGCACCTGCACCGCCGCTTCCCCATCGGGGGTCGCCACCTGCACCTCGCCGCCGAGGGCCAGTTCATCGAGGCTGAGCGGCAACTCCGCCCTCAGCTGATCGCCATCGAGCTTCCACACCGGATGGTCCTGCAGCTGGATGGTGAGGAAGAGGTCGCCGCGGCGACCCGTGCCGGGCTGCAGGTTGCCCTTGCCCTTGAGCCGCAGGCGGCTGCCGGGCTTCACCCCGGCGGGGATCTTCACCTGCACCCGCTCCTCGTTCACCGCCAAGGTGCGCTCACAGCCGCGGAAGGCCTCCGCCAGGCCAAGCCGAATCGTGGCCTCGGCATCCAGGTTGATCCCGGCGCCCCCCCCGCTAGAGCCGCCACCGAAGCCGGCCGGAAAGCCGCTGCCAAAACCAAAACCCTGGGACCCCGCCGCGGCGCCACCAAAGCGGCCGAGCAGATCGTTGATGAAGTCGTCGAAGTTGCCGTAGCGGCCAAAGTCCACATCGGTGCCGCCCATGCCGGCCCCGCCGCCGGCCTGACTCCAGTACTGGCCGAACTGCTCGTAGCGACGGCGCTTGTCGGGATCGGAGAGCACCTCATAGGCCTCACTCACCTCCTTGAACTTGGCCTCGGCCTCGCTGTTGTCCGGATTGACATCCGGGTGGTACTGGCGGGCCAGCTTGCGAAACGCCCGCTTGATGGCATCGGCGTCGGCGCTTCGCTCCACGCCCAGCACCTTGAAGTAGTCGCGGTAGCCGTTGGCGTTCATCGGCAGGAACGGTTCAAAGAGCAGGCCGGGCCCCACGGGCAGCGCCGCAAGCCAGTCTCTCAGCCCCCGGCCCTGAATTGAGGGCGGAAGGCCGAATGTGCTGGCACTGGGCTGCCCGGGCTCCTAACTTCGGGGTCTGCCAATGCCCGTCATGCTGCTGCCCGGATCCAGGCGTCCTGCCCTGTTGATTGCCTGCACCATGGGCCTGCTGGGCTTCATGGCCACCTCCAGCGCCCGCTTGCGCGCCAGCGGCCACCTGGCCGACCACCAGCGCCGCT
>JAGYNF010000378.1 GCA_018400215.1 Cyanobium sp. M55B138
GCAGGTGGCCCTGCCGCCGCGGCAATGTCTGCGCTATGGCGAAAATCCCCACCAGTCCGCCACCTGGTACAGCCAGCCGCAGGCGGGCTGGGGTGCGGCAGAGCAGCTGCAGGGCAAGGAGCTCAGCTACAACAACCTGATTGATCTCGATGCGGCCCTAGCCACGGTGCGCGAGTTCGGCTACGGCCGCGGCGCCCAGCCCGCCGCCGTGGTGGTGAAGCACACCAACCCCTGTGGCGTGGCCACCGGCAGCGGCTGTGCCCAGGCGTTGGCGCGGGCCCTGGAGGCGGATCGGGTGTCGGCCTTCGGCGGCATCGTGGCGCTCAACACCCCGGTGGATGCCGCCACCGCCGAGCATCTTTCCAGTCTGTTTCTGGAGTGCGTGGTGGCGCCCAGCTTTGATGGGGCGGCCCGCCAGGCCCTGGCGGGCAAGACCAACCTGCGCCTGCTCGAGCTGGAGCCGGAGGCGATCGGCCGGGCCTCCCGGCAGCAGCTGCGCACGGTGCTGGGCGGGCTGTTGGTGCAGGAGCGCGACGACCAGCCGGTGGAGGAGAGCGCCTGGCAGGTGGTGAGCGAGCGCCAGCCCAGTGCGGAGGAATTCCACGACCTGCTGTTTGCCTGGAAGCTGGTGCGCCATGTGCGCTCCAACGCCATTGTGGTGGCCCGGGCTGGCCAGAGCCTGGGCGTGGGGGCAGGCCAGATGAATCGGGTGGGATCGGCCCGTCTGGCCCTGGAGGCCGCCGGTGAGCGGGCCAAGGGCGCGGTGCTGGCCAGCGATGGCTTTTTCCCCTTTGACGACACCGTGCGGCTTGGTGCCCGCCATGGCATCACCGCGGTGATTCAACCGGGAGGCAGCGTCAGGGATGCCGAGTCGATCAGCGCCTGCAATGCCCTGGGGCTGGCGATGGTGGTTACGGGCCTGCGCCATTTCCTGCACTGAGCGGCGCGCCAGCTAAGTTCGCCTCACCGTTTCCAGTTGGGCCACCCTGCCCGGCAACGCCGTCTGTTCGATGCCTGAATCGCTCGCCTACAACCTCAACTTCCTTCACCCACTGCTGATGTGGGTGTTGTTCGGTCTCAGCGGTTACGCCATGGTCCTGGGGATCAAGGCCAAGAAAACCCGCACCGCGGATGCGGAGACCCGCAAGCTGCTGATCAAGGGGCAGTTCGCCAAGCGCCACTTTCAGTTG
>JAGYNF010000379.1 GCA_018400215.1 Cyanobium sp. M55B138
CCTGGGTTGAACGCTGCAGGGGCACCGGCGGCCGATGGCCTTCCTCGGGGCGCACCAGCCGGGGCAGCAGCACCTCGCGCAACTTGAGGCGGGCCATATAGTCGCTGTTGCCGCCCAGGATGATGTCCGTGCCGCGGCCGGCCATGTTGGTGGCGATGGTCACGGCGCCGGCGCGGCCGGCCTGGGCCACAATTTCGGCCTCCCGCTCCACATTCTCCGGCTTGGCATTGAGCAGGTTGTGGGGGATCTGCTGCTCCACCAACAGGGCACTGAGCAGCTCCGACTTCTCCACGCTCGTGGTGCCCACCAGCACCGGCCGGCTCTGCTGGTGCACGGCGGCAGTTTCAAGAGCAACAGCCCGCCACTTGGCGGTCTCGCTCTTGTACACCTGGTCGGTCCAGTCGGCCCGGGCGCGGGTGCGGTTGGTGGGCACAATCGCGACCTCGAGCTTGTAGGTCTTCTCGAACTCCACTTCTTCGGTTTTCGCGGTGCCCGTCATGCCGGCCAGGCGCGGATAAAGCAAAAAGAAGTTTTGGTAGGTGATCGAGGCGAGGGTCTGGGTTTCAGGCTGGATCGGCAGGCCCTCCTTGGCCTCAATCGCCTGGTGCTGGCCATCGCTCCAGCGGCGGCCCGGCATCACCCGACCCGTGAACTCATCGACGATCACCGCATCGGTGCCCCGCACGATGTAGTTCACATCGCACACAAATAGCTCCTTGGCCTTGAGGGCATTGGTGATGTAGTGGGCCCAGGGGTCGGCCGGGTCGAACAGATCGCTCACCCCCAGCAGCCGCTCGGCCTTGGCATAGCCCTCATCGGTGAGGATGCAGCTGCGCTGCTTCTCATCCACCTCGTAGTCGCCCTCGGGGTCGATGCCGTCCTTGCCCATCTCGGCGGCCCGCTCCAGCTGGGCGGCCAGCTCGGCGGCCCTCTGGTATTTCTCCTGGGGACGCTCCACCTGGCCGGAGATAATCAGGGGCGTGCGGGCCTCATCGATCAGGATCGAATCGACCTCGTCGATCACGCAGTACTGGAACGGCCGCTGCACCACCTCGCTGATGTCAGTGGCCATGTTGTCGCGCAGGTAGTCGAAGCCCAGCTCACTGTTGGTGGCGTAGGTGATGTCGCAGCCGTAGTTGAGCCGGCGGGTGGCCGGATCCATGTCCTGCTGGATCAGCCC
>JAGYNF010000038.1 GCA_018400215.1 Cyanobium sp. M55B138
CATGGAGTCTGTTTCGTTGTCTCTGGCCGCTGGTGTGCCGTTGCAGGCCTACCTGGTGCTGGCGGCCCTGCTGTTCTGCACCGGCGTGTGGGGCCTGATCAACAGCCGCAATGCGGTGCGGGTGTTGATGTGCATTGAGCTGATGCTCAATGGCGTGAACATCAACCTGATGGCCTTCTCCAGCTACCTCGATGGCCAGCTGATCCGGGGCCAGGTGTTCGCCATTTTCGTGATCACCGTGGCGGCCGCTGAGGCGGCGGTGGGGCTGGCGATCCTGCTTTCCCTCTATCGCAACCGCGACACGGTCGATATGGAACGCTTCAACCTGCTGCGCTGGTAGCCGTTCGCCATGCGCCTGGAGCGGGTCTGGCTGATTGCACGCGCCGGCAGTCAGGCGGCCCAGCGGCAGGCCCGTCGCTGCGCCGCCGACCTGCGCGATCAGGGTGTGCATGTGGTCACCGCCATCAGTGGCCTGGCCCGCGACCCTTACCCAGGCCTGTTGGCCAGTGAGGCCCACCTGCCCGATCTGGCCCTGGTGCTGGGGGGAGACGGCACGGTGCTGGGGGCGGCGCGCCATCTGGCCCCCCTGGATGTGCCGCTGCTCTCCTTCAATGTGGGTGGCCACCTCGGCTTCCTCACCCACGATCGCCGGCTGCTGCGGCTGGCCTCCGAGTCGCCCCCGGCGGAGCAGGCCGAGGCTGCCACGGCAGAGGCAGGCGGCTCCTCTGGCCTCTGGCAGCGCCTGCGGGACGATCGCTTTGCCCTCGAGCAGCGGATGATGCTGGAGGCCAGGATCGACCGGGGCGATGGCGTGGAGGATCCGGGGGTGGCGGGGCCGCACCTGGCCCTCAACGACTTCTATTTCCGGCCTGGCCTCGATGAGCTCTCCTCCACCTGTGTGCTGGAGCTGGAGATTGATGGGGAGGTTGTGGATCAATACCGAGGCGATGGCCTGATCGTGGCCACCCCCACGGGATCCACGGGGTATGCCATGGCGGCCGGTGGCCCCATCCTGCATCCGGGCCTGGAGGGAATTGTCGTCAACCCGATCTGCCCGATGAGCCTGTCCAGCCGTGCGGTGGTGGTGCCGCCGCGGGCCCAGCTGTCGGTGTGGCCCCTCGGTGAGTCGAGCAGGCGGCTGCGCCTCTGGCAGGACGGCGTGCAGGCCACCACCCTGGAGCCGGGCGACCGGGCCCTGGTGCAGCGCAGCCAGCACGGGGCCCTGCTGATCACGTTGGAGCAGAGCCCCTCCTACTACCGCACCCTCACCCACAAGCTCCACTGGGCCGGCAGCCTGATTGCGGCCGAACCGTCGCACAATTAGGTAGCGGCGCCGGGGCGCGTGGGTCTGGAGATTGAACGCCGTTTTCTGGTGGCCGGCCCGCTCTGGCGCCGCCATGTGGCCTGGCAGCGCCGGCTGCAGCAGGGCTATCTGGTGGGTGGATCAGATGGCCTCACCCTGCGGGTTCGGCTGAGCGGCACGGTGGAGCACGGCCAGGAAGCCTGGCTCACCCTCAAGGCACCACCGGCCACGGCCTGCAGCGGTCCCGATGGCCTGGTGCGGCAGGAGTTCGAGTACGCCATCCCCCTCGCCGACGCCGAGGCCCTGCTCGCCCTCGCCCCCCATCAGCTCAGCAAGTGGCGCTATGGCCTGGCCCTGCCCGGCGGCGACTGGGTGGTCGATGTCTTTGAGGGGGGCAACCAGCCCCTGGTGGTGGCCGAGGTGGAGCTCGACGCTGTGGACCAGGCGCTTGCGCTGCCCGACTGGTGCGTGCTGGAACTCACCGGCCGGCACCAGCTCAGCAATGCCGCCCTGGCCCGCACGCCCTTCAGCAGCTGGCCAGAGTCGCAACGGGATCCCCTATTGCGGGCCCTGCAAGCCGATGGCCAGAGGGGGGCTGGGCTGGGGCCGGCCGACCCCTAGGATCAAATCGAAAGATTTTCAGCAGATCTGCTGCACCGCCTTGATCGGTCTCTACGACAGCCAGGGAGTCCTGCGTTTCACCGGCCGAGACAGGGCCGACTGCCTGGCCTATGCCGAGCTCTTTGGCCTCGGCCAGGACGCCTACAGCCTCATCTCCCTGGCCTGGATGGCCGTTGATAGCGCAGAGCTGCAGCTGGCGGGAGCTGAAGTCAGCTGAGTTTGGCCTCGCCCTGGCGCTCTGGAGCGTCGAGGGAGCAGCAGTTGAATCCGTCCCGGCAGATCTTGCCGTTGTCCATGGCCCAATTCAGCAGGGCCACCCGATTCTTGGCGCCGGTTTTGGTGAAGATGTTGCTCACGTGGTTGTCCACAGTGCGCTTGCTGATGGTGAGCGTGCCGGCGATTTCCTGATTGGTGAGCCCCTTGGCCACCAGGGCGATGATCTCCAGCTCCCGCTCGGAAAGATCCCGGTCCCGCATCGGGTTGAGTGTCGGCTGGGGGGACCGCTGCTCCTGGTTCATGCCTGCCGCGCTCTCCGGAACACCACTCTAGGCAGGCTGCAGACCGATGCATGATGGGTCAGCGCATGAGGGATGGCTTGCTGCTCCAACAGGCCCTGGCCAGTGGCCATACCGCCATCACCGCCGAGGTCACGCCACCCCGGGGGGGGGATCCGGCCCGCACGCTGGAGGCAGCCCGGGCCCTGCGCGGCTGGGTGCACGCCATCAACGTGACCGATGGCAGCCGTGCGGTGATGCGCATGAGCAGCTTGGCGGTCTGCAAGCTGCTGTGGGATGAGGGGCTCGAGCCCGTGTGGCAACTCGCCTGCCGCGACCGCAACCGCATCGCCCTGCAGGCCGATCTGCTGGGGGCCCACGCCCTGGGCCTGCGCAATGTGCTCTGCCTCACCGGTGATCCGGTGCGGGCGGGGGATCAGCCCGATGCCCGGGCGGTGAACGAGCTGGAGTCGGTGCGGCTGTTGCAGATGGTGCGCGAGCTCAACCAGGGGCGGGATCCGGTGAAGGGGGATCTGCCCGATGGGGGCACCGCCCTGTTTGCGGGGGCGGCTGCCGATCCCCAATCGCCCAGCTGGAGTGGTTTGCGCTCCCGGGTGCGGCGCAAACAGGCCGCGGGGGCCCGGTTTCTCCAAACCCAGATGGTCAGCGATGCCGAGGCCCTGCGCCGGTTCGTCGGCGAGATTGCCGCGCCGTTGGATCTGCCGGTGCTGGCGGGGGTGTTTCTATTGAAATCAGCGAAAAATGCTCTTTTCATCAACCGGGTGGTGCCCGGCGCCAATATTCCCCAAGGGTTGATTGATCGCCTCGCGGTAGCGGCCGATCCCGCTGCCGAAGGGGTGGCCATCGCCGCCGAGCAGGTGGCCTGTTATGCCCAGATTGCCCAGGGGATCCATCTGATGGCCATCAAGGCTGAAGATCGCATCCCTTTGATTTTGGAGCGGGCTGGTCTGCGGGCTGAGCTGCCCGATCCAGCGCCTGCCCAGGCGGTGCTCAGCTCGGTTGGCTGAGGGCGAGATCGCTGCCGAGCAGCTCAGCCAGGGCTTTCTGCTGGGGTGAGGGCTCCACCAGATCCTGCCGCCGGGCATCGGTGATCAACCAGTCGAGGGCGGCTTCCTGCAGGTCGAGGTGGTCGCCGTTGCGGTCGACGCAATAACGACCAAACACCAGCTTCTCCACCAGTCGAACACCAGGCCCGATGCGGGAGTAGTCAAAGATGATGGAGTTGTCGATGGTGGCGTTTTCGCAGATATGGCAACTCGGGCCAATCATGGCGGGGCCAATAATGGTGGCGCCATCTTCAATCTTGGTCATGCCGCCCACGTAAACTGGGCCCGTCACGTTGATGTTGTCCCAATTGGCGGCCACATTGAGGCCTGTATAGATCCCGGGGCGAACCTCCTTGCCGGGAATCTGAACCTGACGCACATGGCCCTGCAGCACGCTGCGAATCGCCTGCCAGTAGTCGGGAACCTTGCCAATATCCACCCATTCGAACTCCATGGGCAAGGCGAAGAAGGGTGCCCCCGCTTGCACCAGCTTGGGGAACAGGTCGGAGCCGATATCGAAGGGAACCCCGCTGGGCACATAATCGAGAACTTCCGGCTCAAAGATATAGATACCGGTGTTGATCATGTCGCTGGCGGCATCGGCGACATTCGGTTTTTCCTGGAAGGAGAGCACCCGGCCATCGTCATCGGTGACGACCACGCCGTAGCTGCTCACCAGATCCTTGGGAACGCGCTTGGTGATCAGGCTGGCCATGGCGCCCTTCTGACGGTGCCGTCGCACGGCCTCGCTGAGGTCCAGGTCGATCAGCGCATCGCCGCACAACACCACGAAGGTATCGTCAAAGAAGGATTGGAAATTCTGGATCTTCTTGAGTCCGCCGGCCGAGCCGAGCGCATCGCCGATCAGCTCGCCATCCTCAATGCGACCCTCAAAGCTGTAGGCAATTTCCACGCCGAAGCGCTGGCCGTCACGGAAGTAGTTCTCAATCTCCTCGGCGAGGTGGGAGACGTTCACCATGATTTCGGTGAAGCCGTGCTCCCGCAATAACTCCAACAGAAACTCCATCACGGGCTTCTGCAGAATCGGGATCATCGGTTTGGGGATGGTGTGCGTGATCGGCCGCACCCGGGTTCCCTTGCCGGCGGCCAGGATCATCGCTTTCATCGACGCTCGCTCAGATCGTCCAGTGAGCCACTCTAGGCCGGTTCTCAGGCGGCGAGCTCCTGCGCGGCCGGCGAAGCAGCTGCCCCAGCTGGGGGCAGGAGCTGGGGCAGCCCGTGCTGATGGGCGTTGGCCCCTGGGCTGGCCAGGCACCTGAGGGTGAGGGGCCCGAACAGGCCCCCCTCCTGCTCCAGTTCGAGCTTGCCCTGGTGGCAGAGGAACAGCAGGGCCCAGAACACCCCCACCCGGTCGCAGTCCAGTTCGTGGCCGTTGCCTGCCCCCTGCACCGCGTCGCTCCAGGTTGTGACGAGGGCGTCGAAGGGCACCCAGCCGCTGGCGGCGGGCCAGTCCCGCAGGAACTGGCTCAGGGCGGCGGTGGTTTCGGGCAGCTTCTCGCGGTGGGCGAGGTTGGCCACCTGTTCGATCGCGGCCCGCTCACTGAAGCGGCGGGGCCGTTGGCGCTGCCGGCCCTGGCGGTCGTCATGCTC
The DNA here is from genome assembly GCA_018400215.1 of Cyanobium sp. M55B138. GTDB lineage: Bacteria > Cyanobacteriota > Cyanobacteriia > PCC-6307 > Cyanobiaceae > NIES-981. The sequence continues at coordinate 5,097 of JAGYNF010000038.1, forward strand.
GAGGCGCTCGGCGATGTCCTCGAGCTGGCGGATCAGCTCCCCCAGGGTCACGGGCCGCTGCAGCGGCGGCGGTGCCACGGGCCGCCGCCAGAGGTGCCGCTCCGGACGCCTCGGCAGGGCCAGCGCCGGGGTTGCCCCCCAACTGGGGTCGTCCGCCTCCGGATCAAAGCCGAGGGCGTCCTCCAGCAGGGGGGGCGGCGGCAGCATGCTGGCCTCCAGCAGCTCTGCCTTCAGGCTCACCAGCACCGATGCCGCCAGGAAGGCCTCACTGGTTTCGGCCAGGTCCTGCTCGTAGCTCCCCCCCACGGCAGCCGCCAGCCGGGGCACGGTGATCCGCTGGTGCAGCTGGTCGAGGAATCCGTCGACCACCGCAATCACATCCACATCCCAGGGGTCCAGGTCACCCCGCTCGGCCGCATCCTGCAGCAGGCGAATCGCGAGCCTGGCGCCGCCTTCGGTCACGGGCTGGTCACAGAGCAGAGGATGGGTGGGAGGTCCAGCGGTCAAGCTACCGGTGCCTGCCGGGCGGCACCAGCCCTCAGCCCGGCAGTGCCGGGGCCTGCAGCAGGCTGGCCTGGCGGATCAGGTTGCTCCCGGGGGTGTGAATCACCCGGCCCATGGCCAGGGTTTCCCGTTGCACCAACGCCTCGATCGAGGCCCGGTAGGTGTCGGTCATGATCCGCGGGTAGAGGCCGATGCCCACGATCGGCACCAGCAGGCAGCTGATCACGTAGATCTCGCGCGGTTCGGCATCCACCAGGTTGCTGTGGGAGGCCAGCTCCACGTTTTCCTTGCCGAAGAAGATCTCCCGCAGCATCGAGAGCAGGTACACGGGCGTGAGGATCACGCCAACGGCGGCCAGGATCGCCATCACCACCCGGAAGCTGAGGGTGTAGGCCTCACTGGTCACGAAGCCCACGAACACCATCAGTTCGCTCACGAAGCCGCTCATGCCTGGCAGGGCCAGGGAGGCCAGGGAGCAGATGGTCCAGAGGGCGAACATCTTGCGCATCTTCTGGCCCACGCCGCCCATCTCGTCGAGCTGCAGGGTGTGGGTGCGGTCGTAGGTGGCCCCCACCAGGAAGAACAGGCTGGCGCCGATCAGGCCGTGGCTGATCATCTGCAACATGGCGCCGCTGGTGCCGAGGGCGCTGAAGCTGCCAATGCCGATCAGCACGAAGCCCATGTGGCTGATCGAGCTGTAGGCGATCTTGCGTTTGAGGTTGCGCTGGGCAAACGACGTGAGCGCCGCGTAGATGATGTTCACCACCCCCAGCACCACCAGCAGCGGCGCAAACTGGGCGTGGCCTTCCGGCAGCAGCTGCACGTTGAAGCGCAGCAGGGCATAGCCGCCCATCTTCAGCAGGATGCCGGCCAGCAGCATGTGCACCGGCGCCGTGGCTTCGCCGTGGGCATCCGGCAGCCAGGTGTGCAGGGGCACGATCGGCAGCTTTACCCCGAAGGCGATCAGCAGGCCGGCGTAGGCGAAGAGCTGGAACTTTGTGGAGAAGTCCTTGCCCATCAGGGCCGTGTATTCAAAGGTGGGGGTGCCGCCGCCGTAGAAGGCCATCGCCAGGCCCACCACCAGGATGAACAGGGAGCTGCCGGCCGTGTACAGGATGAACTTGGTGGCGGCGTACTGGCGCTTCTTGCCGCCCCAGATGGCCAGCAGCAGGTACACCGGTAGCAACTCCAGCTCCCAGGCCAGGAAGAAGAGCAGCATGTCCTGCACGGCGAAGACGGCGATCTGGCCGCCATCCATGGCCAGCAGCAGGAAATAGAAGAGCTTCGGCTTGAAGGTCACCGGCCAGGCGGCCAGGGCCGCCAGGGCGGTGATGAAGCTGGTGAGCAGGATCAGGGGCATGGAGATGCCGTCGGCCCCCACCGACCAGGCCAGCCCCAGGCGCGGCAGCCACTCCACCCGCTGCACCATCTGCAGCCCCTCCACGGCGGGGTCGTAGCCGTTGAGGTAGCCGGCCACGGTGATCAGGAAGGTCGTGAGGGCCACGCCGAGGCCATACCAGCGCACCTGCTTGCCGTCCCCTTGGTCGGGCACGAAGGGGATCAGCAGGGCCGCCCCAATCGGGAACAAAATTGAGGCGCTCAGCCAGGGGAAGGGCACGAAGACAGGCAATCCGTTGGCTGGAGTGTAGAAATGCCTGCAGGTGAGCCCCCCGCCAGGTTGGGGGAGTCACACAGTCCGTAGTTGCCATTCCTGGGCCAGGGGCTGCCGGGGGCAAGCCCTGCAGGGCTCTCTGTGTCGACGGTGGTTCGGCGCCCTGGGCTGTCCGAGAGGCCGCCTTGGGCGCGCAGCGCCCGCAGCGGCGGAGCGGTCAGCCCAGGGCGCCGAACAGCACGACGAGGGCGATCACACCGCCAAACACGATCAGGGCATAGAACTGGGCCCGGCCGGTCTCGAAATACTTGAGACCCTCGCCGCTGCCGAGGGTCATCAGGCCGGTGAGGTTCACCACCCCATCCACCACCTTGGAGTCCACCTCCAGCACCGAGCGGGCCAGCTTGCGGCTGCCCCGCACGAACAGTTTGTCGTTGATGGCATCGAGGTACCACTTGTTGGCCAGGAAGGCATTGACGGCCGGGAAGCGGGCCGCCACGGCCTGGCCGAGGTCGATGCGGCGCAGGGCGTAGGCCGCCACCGCCAGGCCGATGCCAGCGGTGGAGATGGCCACGGAGGCTCCGGCCAGCGGCAGGAACTCCCCCCAGCTGAAGTGCTCCGCGATCTCGGCGGCCTCGTGGGGATCCAGCAGGCGGGCAAAGCGGCTGTTCCAGGGGGTGCCGAGCAGGCCGATCAGCACCGAGGGCACCGCCAGCACCGCCAGCGGCAGGGCCATCTGCCAGCCGGACTCATGGGGGTGGTCGGCAAGGTGGCCATGGGGCTCACCCTCGTCGTGGTCGCCGCCACCCTTGCCGGCCGCCGCCAGCAGTTGGGCCGCGATCGCCTGATCCTTGCCGCGGAACTCCCCTTCGAAGGTGAGGAAGTAGAGCCGGAACATGTAGAAGGCGGTCATGCCGGCGGTGATGAAGCCCATCACCCAGAGCAGCGGGAAGCTGTTGAAGGCCTGGCCCAGGATTTCGTCCTTGCTCCAGAAGCCCGCCAGGGGTGGGATGCCGGCGATCGCCACGCAACCGATCAGGAAGGTGGTGGAGGTCACGGGCATGAACTTGCGCAGGCCGCCCATCAGGCGCATGTCCTGGGCGAGCACGGGCTCGTGCCCCACCACCTCCTCCATGGCGTGGATCACCGAGCCCGAGCCCAGGAACAGCATCGCCTTGAAGAAGGCGTGGGTCACCAGGTGGAACATGCCGGCCACCGGGGCGCCGCAACCCATGGCCAGCATCATGTAGCCCAGCTGGCTCACGGTGCTGTAGGCCAGGCCCTTCTTGAGATCCTGCTGGGTGAGGGCGATCGAGGCGCCCAGAAACAGGGTGATCGTGCCAATTACCGCAATCGTGACCTGCACGGCGGCAAAGGGCTCATACACCGGTTGCAGCCGCGCCACCAGGAACACGCCGGCCGCCACCATGGTGGCGGCGTGGATCAGGGCTGAGATCGGCGTGGGGCCCTCCATGGCATCGGGCAGCCACACATGCAGGGGGAACTGGGCCGATTTGGCCATGGGCCCCATGAACACCAGCAGGCAGAGCACCACGGCGACGCCGTTGCTGATGCTGCCGCCGGCCACCGCCTCCTGCAGGTTGGCGCCGATCTCCTCAAAGCCGAAGCTGCCGGTGGCCCAGAACAGGCCGAGGATCCCCAGCAGCAGGCCGAAGTCGCCCACCCGGTTCACCACGAAGGCCTTCTGGGCGGCGTTGGCAGCGCCATCGCGGTCGTACCAGAAGCCCACCAGCAGGTAGGAACACATGCCCACCAGCTCCCAGAACACATAGATCTCGAGCAGGTTGGGGCTGATTACCAGGCCCAGCATCGAGCTGCTGAACAGGGCCAGGTAGGTGAAAAAGCGCACATAGCCCTTGTCGTGGGCCATGTAGCCGTCTGAATACACCATCACCAGCACGGCAATGGTGGTCACCAGGGCGAGCATCACGGCCCCCAGGGCATCCACCCGGAAGCCCATCTGCAGGTTGAAGGTGCCGGCGCTGGCCCAGTTGAACAGCACTTCGGTGGGGCCGGCGCCGGCCAGTTGTTGGGCCAACACCGCGTAGCTGAGCACCGCTGCCGCCCCGACACAGCTGATCAGCAGCCAGGCCACGGGTTTGCGCAGCCGGTTCACGGTGCGGTTGAAGCTGATCAGGCCCAGGCCCACCAGGCAGGCCCCAGCCAGGGGCAACACCGGGATCAACCAGGCGAGTTCGGCGGCTGAAGGCATCCGGCGGGGCTCCCTTGGGGCGGGTTGGTGGTGAGTGTAGGCAGCGCGGCCGGCCCCTCCCCCGCCCGGTGGCGGATCGCTGGTCTGTCTGGGCCCCTGGACCGTGACCGACTCATCCCAGCCAGTGGGCCAAGCCCGTGCGGCTGAAGCTCACCGCCCCCAGGCCAATGAAGCGGTGTGCCCACCAGAACACCCCCACGGCGATGGCGATGCCCAGCTGGGCCGGCCGCAGGAACTCGCGCAGCACCAGCTGTTGGCGACCATCCAGCACCGCCCGCAGGGGAATCACCGAGGTGCTGGCGCGCAGCTCCTCAAAGGCCGGGCCGAAGCGATTGGCCAGGCGTCGGTCGCCGTTCCACACGGCAAACAGGTGGTGGGCGATCAGGCCGGCGCAGGTGGCCACCATGAAGCTGCTGCCGATCCAGAGCAGGTGGGTGCTGCACCAGAGGATCTGGCCCACGGCCTGGGGATGGCGGCTGACACGGATGATCCCCGTGGCGTAAAGCCGCACCTGGGGTTTGAGCACCGCCGGGATCTCCAGCAGGTTGTAGGTGGCCGGATACAGAAACAAAAAGCTGATGGCGGTGCCGGCCCACACCACGGGCACGATCCAGGGTTGGTCCTGCAGGTTCCAGAGGCGCAGGCCGTCGTAGCGGTGGGCCAGGAAGTAGCCGATCACCACCACGGCCGAGGGGATGCTGATGACCGCAAACAGCAGCCGCCAGGCCCGCTCGCCGATTCGCTCGCTGCCCCAGGCCCGCAGGGAGGCCCCGCCGCTGTGGATCACAGCAAACGCCAGCAGCAGGGCCAGCATCACCCAGCTGCTGTGGTGCGGCTCTGGGGGCAGCGCGGAGGCAGAGATCAACGGTCGGGTGGGGAGTTGTGAAGCTGCCAATTCTGGCCACCCATCGCCCCTCCTAGAGTTTGGGAGCACTGGCGGTGCCGGATGTCGGCCCGTGGGTTGACCTATGGCAGATCTGCCCTTCACCCTCGACCAGCTGCGCATCCTGCGGGCGATTGCCTCGGAGGGCAGCTTCAAGAAGGCGGCCGACAGCCTCTACGTGACCCAGCCGGCCGTCAGTCTGCAGATCCAGAATCTGGAGAAGCAGCTGAGTGTGTCGCTATTCGACCGGGGCGGCCGCAAGGCCCAGCTCACCGAGGCGGGCCACCTGCTGCTGAGCTACTGCGATCGCATCCTCAGCCAGTGCCAGGAGGCCTGCCGTGCCCTGGAGGACCTGCACAACCTGCGTGGCGGCTCCCTGATCGTGGGGGCCAGCCAGACCACGGGCACCTACCTGATGCCCCGCATGATCGGCCTGTTCCGGCAGAAATA
>JAGYNF010000380.1 GCA_018400215.1 Cyanobium sp. M55B138
GGCGACCGTTCAGGACGCAGAGCGGTCGCCCGCAGAAGGCCCTCTGGATGGCTCAGCTCGGCGTGCAGCTGACACTCGAAGGGGCCGCCTGAACGTGCCGGAACGGCTGTGGGTGCATATCGTGCAGCTCGCCGGTGAGAGGGGTCGGGGGGCTGTGGCAGGGTGCGTTGGTCCGAGCGACGGCATCGCAAAAACTGTAACCGCCACCATTCCCGCCTCGTCATGCGGCGAGTCGGGAAACCGTGCAGGCGCATCTGGTGCGGCAACGATCGATCTTGGGTAGCTCATGACCCGCTCACTCTGTTTGGAGCTATCCCCAGGGGGTCGCTGAAGCAGGCGACTTACCCGTCGCGACGGGCCGCGGGACGGGCTGGGACTGGAGCTGTGCTTAAGCTGTGCGTACAATGTGCATTGCAAAAATGCCCCCTCAGGTGCAACGCCATGGCCGCCATCTTCGCAGACGTGCTCGCGCCGCAGTGGACGCTGGGCCGGCATGAGCCCGGAGCAGCTGCAGAGTTTGGCCGTGCTGGCCCTGGCCCCATGTATTCGCCGATGCCGCTGGGGCGCCACTGGCGGGAAAAGGATGGGTGAACGCCTGTTCGCCCTGCTTTCTACGCAGCCATGCATCGCCGCACCCTGTTGATCCAGCTGCTGGGCCTGGGCGGCGCCGCGGTGGTCGCTCCCGCCCTGGCCGGCAAGGGTGCGGAGGGCTCCGGATCTGGTGGTTCGGCGCATGGGTTGGCTGGCCGGGTGGCTGGCGACCTGCCCTTTCAGCCGCTGCCGGGGCCGATGCCCCTGCCCGGCGATGGCCGCAGCCCGGCCCAGCAGCGCCAGCTCTACAGCCGCATCACCATCGAGGACCGGCTGGTGCTGCCGGAGGGCTACCGCAGCGACCTGCTGTTCACCTGGGGCGATCCCCTGGCCGATGGCCGCTTCGGCTTCAACAACGACTACCAGGCCTTCACGCCCCTGGCGAACGACCGGGCCCTGCTCACGGTGAATTTCGAGTACATCAGCCCCAGGCCCTGGCAGGAGGGCTACAGCGAGGCCACCGGCGGCACACTGCCCTTCACGGAACTCCGCGAGGCACTCGTGCCCCGGGGCGGCCGGGTGGATGGGGCGGCGCTGGCGGCGGACGATCCCCTGCGGGCCCTGGTGCTGGCGGTGGCGACGGCCGCG
>JAGYNF010000381.1 GCA_018400215.1 Cyanobium sp. M55B138
CCAGTCTTCGTGCAGCTTGAGGCCGCAGGCGCCGGCGCGCACCTGCTCCTCGAGGGCCTCGGGGGTGGAGGCGTTGCCCTTGCCGTAGAAGCCCAGGTTCACCGGTAGCCCCTCGGCGGCCTGGAGCATGCGGGCCAGGTGGAAGGCGCCGGGGGTGCAGGTGGTGGCGTTGGTGCCGGTGGCGGGGCCGGTGCCGCCGCCCAGCAACGTGGTCACACCACTGGCCAGGGCCGTTTCGATCTGCTGGGGGCAGATGAAGTGCACGTGGGTGTCGATCGAGCCGGCGGTGAGGATGTGGCCCTCGCCGGCGATCGCCTCGGTGCCCGGGCCCACGATGATGGTCACGCCCGCCTGGGTGTCGGGGTTGCCCGCCTTGCCGATGGCGCAGATGCGGCCGTCGCGGATGCCGATGTCGGCCTTCACGATCCCCCACCAATCGAGGATCAGGGCGTTGGTGATCACCGTGTCCACCGCCCCATCGGCGCGGGTGGTCTGGGCCTGGCCCATGCCGTCGCGGATCACCTTGCCGCCGCCGAATTTCACCTCGTCGCCATACACGGTGAAGTCGCGCTCCACCTCGAGGAACAGTTCGGTGTCGGCCAGCCGCAGGCGATCGCCGGTGGTGGGGCCGTAGGTCTCGGCGTAGGCGCGGCGGGAGATGCGGTAGGGCATGGGGGGTCAGTCGAGGGGGCCGTTCACCAGGCCGTTGAAGCCGAACACGCGGCGCTCGCCGGCAAAGGGCACCAGCTGCACCTCGCGGCTGTCACCGGGCTCGAAGCGGATCGCCGTGCCGGCGGGGATATCCAGCCGCTGGCCGCGGGCGGCGTCCCGGTCGAAGGTGAGGGCGCTGTTGGCCTCATGAAAGTGGAAGTGGGAGCCCACCTGCACCGGCCGATCGCCGGTGTTGGCCACCAGCACGGTGGTGACGGGCCTGCCGGCGTTGAGCTCGATCTCGCCGGGTTCGGGCAGCAGTTCGCCGGGGATCAGGGGGGGCATGGGGTTGGGGGCAGGGGGATCAGCGGATCGGATCGTGCAGGGTCACGAGCTTGGTGCCGTCGGGAAATACCGCTTCGATCTGCACGTCGTGGATCAGCTCCGGCACCCCCTCCATCACCTGGTCGCGGCTGAGCCAGGTGCTGCCTTCGGCCATCAGCGCTGCCACGCCCTTGCC
>JAGYNF010000382.1 GCA_018400215.1 Cyanobium sp. M55B138
CTGCGGGGGGTGCTCCTCCCCGGCAAGCACTACAGGCGTTGGGTCTGTACCCAGGGCCGTGGCCCCCTGCAGTGGCACCTGGAGAACGTGGAGGCCACGATCACGGGCTGGAGCCGGCGGCACTTGTAGAGGTCAGTGACCGCACTGGATGTGCAGCCCACCTGAGCACGCCTGGGCCTCTGCAGGCAGCACCCGCACTGCCTCGACACCCTTGCGGAAGCTGCGGTTGCTGCGACTATTTCGATTGCGATTCGCGTGGCCTTCCCATCCTCCTCTCCATGGCCGTCGATCTCCCCAGCTCTATTGAGCCCTTCATCCCCACGGCTGAGGCGGCTGAGGCCGCAGGGGCGAGCTTGCGCGATCTCGCCGGCTTCCGTGCCAGCCATGGCCTGCGTCAAGCCAGCCTCTCCCTCGAACTGGAAGGTGGCCAGCGAGCATCCGTTTCCATCCCGCCCGCGGTGTTGGAGTTGCTGTGGGGAATCCTGGTGCAGATGGCCCAGGGCAATGCCGTCACGCTGGTGCCGGTGCACGCCGAACTCACGACCCAGCAGGCCGCTGATCTGCTGAACGTGTCACGGCCCTTTCTGATCGAGCGGTTGGAGCTGGGGAGATCCCCTTCCGCAAGGTCGGCACCCACCGGCGCATCCGCCTGACTGACCTGATGGCCTACAAGCACGCTATCGATCAGCAGCGTGCTGCGGCCCTCGATGAGTTGGCGGCCCAGGCCCAGGAGCTGGGCATGGGCTACTGAGGCGCCTGCGTTCTCTACCCGGCACCACTCCGCGATCTGCTGATGCGCCTGGCGCTCACGGATCTCCACACTGAGCTTGCTGCTTGCTGCGGTAGGTCGACGGAAGCGGCTCCCAGGAGGTCGACATGCTCGTCATTGGTAAACGAAGCTCTCCAACCTGGATGGGCGGCTTGTTCAGCGACGCGCGTCCAAGAACAGGAAACAACAGCCGTGAAGCGATGATCACCAGCTAATCGCTTCACCAGGCAAAGCGATTAGAGTGCGATGATGGCTTCATCCTGGATCTGGCAGCAGCCGGACTGGCCCCAGTTCCGCTGGGAGGGCTCCGCTCTGGAGCCGCTGCTGGAGCAGGCCGGCGCTGCACGCCAGGAGCTGCTGGGCCGGCTGGAGACGCTGGAG
>JAGYNF010000383.1 GCA_018400215.1 Cyanobium sp. M55B138
ACCGCCAAGGCCAACCGCGACTTCGCCACGGCCGATCGCATCCGCGACCAGCTCAAGGCCGAGGGCATCGAACTGATCGACCGGCCCGGCGGCGTCACCGACTGGCTGCGCAGCTGAGCCCCCACCGGCAGCTGGACCGCTCTTGGAGAGGCTGGCTAAGTTGCAGTCAGAGAAGGGCCTTAAGCCATGCAGGTCAACATCCTCGATGCGAAGAACCAACTCTCCCGCCTGGTCCGGGCTGCGCAGGCCGGTGAAGACGTGGTGATTGCCCACCGGGGCATCCCCGCTGTGAAGCTGGTGCCGATCGACGGACCATCAGCAGCACCAGACCCGATCCAATGGCTGGAAGCCAACCCCCTGCCAGCCCATCTCCGCCGCAGCCACTCCGCCATCCAGGCCGACATCGACTCAGGCCGCAGTGACTGGGATTGATGGACCTGGTGTTTGTGGACAGCTGCGTACTGATCTACGCCATGGAGGAAGACCCCCAGTTCGGTCAAGCTGCCCGTCAAGCCCTCTCGACCGCCTGGGCCAACAAACAAACAGTGGCAATCTCGCCACTGGTGCAGCTGGAGTGCCTGGTACACCCCCTGTCGCGACAGCAGGCCGATCTGGTGGCGCGCTATCAGGACTGGTTGCGCCAGTTTCAGTGGCTGCCGATCAACGACATCACCTTTGCTCTGGCGACAGAGCTCAGAGCTAAACACAAATTAAAGACTCCCGATGCGCTGCACCTGGCCACAGCGTTGCAACATCAGTGCGTCGCGCTAATCAGCAACGACAAACGGCTAGAGCGCGCCAACACCAACCTGCAATGCCTCAGTCTTTAGGCCGCTGCTGGTCGCGCATCATCCGTTCAATCTTGCGGATGCGCGGCAGGGTGGTGGTCCACACCTCCAGCTGAAACGCCCGTTCGCCGTCACCGGCGGCCACCGCGCTGCTGCAGTCGGCCACCAGCGCCTCGAGGTCCTCCCCCCGCTCAAAGGCCTCCCAGAGCTGGCGTTCCTGGCGGGCCCGCTCAATGAAATTCCAGCGCTGCAGAAATGCCAACACCACAGCCCAGGGCTCCACGGACCGCCGAGCCTAGGGTTACCAGCTGCGGGCCAGATCGGTGATCGACGCCACCAGCCCCACGCCGATCGCCAACGGC
>JAGYNF010000384.1 GCA_018400215.1 Cyanobium sp. M55B138
TGTCAGAGCGCTGAATCCAAACGCCCCTCGAACACCCGGTGGACCTGCTCCCCGGGTTTTTTTATGCCTGCCTGCCCCGGCGCAGCGGCGCTACGGCAAGCTTCATCCTGCGTCCCAGCAACCCTCGCCCATGCAGCCGGCCCCAGCCAGTCCCCCTGTCCTGCAGCGCCTGCTGCGCGCCCTGCGGCCCCATCGCCGCCTGGTGTGGCTGGCCACGGGCTGCTCGGTGCTCAACAAGCTGTTCGACCTGGCCCCACCGGTGCTGATCGGTCTGGCGGTGGATGTGGTGGTGCAGCAGGACACCGCCTGGCTGGCCCGCTTCGGCTTCAGCACCGTGCCGGCCCAACTGACGGTGCTGGCGGTGCTCTCGTTTGTGATCTGGAGCGCCGAATCGCTGTTCGAATACCTCTACGGCGTGCTCTGGCGCAACCTGGCCCAGACCGTGCAGCACGAACTGCGGATCGAGGCCTACGACCACCTCCAGAAGCTGGAGATGGGCTTCTTTGAAGCCAGCAGCAGCGGCCGGCTGCTGGCCGTGCTCAACGACGACATCAACCAGCTGGAGCGCTTCCTCGACCACGGCGCCAACGAGATCCTGCAGCTGCTCACCACCGTGCTGGCGGTAGGCGGTGCCATGGTGGTGCTCTCGCCCGGGGTGGCGGGGGTGTCGTTCCTGCCCATCCCGGTGATTCTCTGGGGATCGCTGCGCTTCCAGAAGCGCCTGGCCCCCCGCTATGCGGCCGTGCGCGAGCAGGCCGGTGACCTGGCCAGCCGCCTGGCCAACAACCTGGGCGGCATGCTCACGATCAAGAGCTACACCGCCGAGGGCTGGGAACGCGACCGGCTGGCCGAGCAGAGCCAGAGCTACCGGCTGGCCAACCGCCATGCCATCCGCCTCTCGGCCGCCTTCGTGCCGCTGATCCGCTACGCGATCCTGTTCGCCTTCATCGCCATCCTGGTGATTGGCGGTCTGCAGGCCTGGCGCGGCGAGATCGCCACCGGCAGCTACGCCTTCCTGGTGTTCATCACCCAGCGGCTGCTGTGGCCCCTCACCACCCTGGGCCGCACCCTCGACGACTACCAACGGGCCATGGCCTCCACCAACCGGGTGCTGG
>JAGYNF010000385.1 GCA_018400215.1 Cyanobium sp. M55B138
CGTGGTCAACCACCAAGCCCTGGTCATTGAGCACAAAGCGCGTGCCACCCGGGATGTCAAAGGCGCGACCACGCCAATCAAACCTGAACTGCCAGGCCACAAATGCTTCGTGTTCCGGCGCGGTCTGCTCGATCGTGCGCGTAATGACAAACCTTGGATTGGTCAGGTTCTCAAACATGTGGGCGTATATCTTGCGGATATCATCGATACCCACCACATCGTTAAACGGATCTTTGAAATGCGCATCAGCGGCGTACACCGCACCAATCGAGGCGAGCGTCTGCGGGGTCAAGGCCTCAAACCAATCTGTGATTCTGGACAACGTGTCTGTCATACGAGACCCTTTTTAAAAGCCCCAACCGGTGAAGCTACTGTTTCGTGGCGCGGTGCAGCAGCGGAAAGCGCCAGCGATAGGGCAGGCGGCTGACCCAGCGCAAGCCATTGGCAAACCCTCTGGGGAAACGAATCTCAAACTGCCCGCGTGCCATGCCGTCAAGGATGGCCTTGGCTGCCGCCGGTGGTGTCATCAACCCGGGCATCTCGAAGTCGTTATTGGCCGTCATCGGTGTTTGCACAAACCCCGGGCTAATCAAATAAACCCCAATGCCTTTGGGCGCCAACTCGAAGTACAAGGTTTCAGTGAAGTTCTGTAACGCTGATTTGGTCGCACCGTACACAATGGCACGTGGCAGCCCGGTGTAACCCGAGATGCTACCCATGACCGCAATGGCACCACTACGCTGAGCCAATAGTCTGGGCGTGACTTGCTTGACCGCCTCATACATGCTGATGACGTTTAGCTCGTAGCTGGCCCTGACCTGATCCATGTCCAGATTCCAGGAATGTTGCGGGTCGTAACGTGCCGCACCGAGCACTACCACGTCCAGATCGCCTAGGCTTGTGAACACCCGCTCTGCAGCCTGTGGCCAGGCATCCGTGTCGGTCACATCAAACGGCACCACCAGGGCGTTAGCACCCTTGGGATGCCCATCTGCCAAGGCGGTCAGTTTGTCCTGGCTGCGCGCTGAGATCGCCACTTTGGCACCGGCATCCAGCAAAGCCGTTGCCAAGGCTGCACCGATACCACCGTCAAAAACCTGCGGGCTCGGCAA
>JAGYNF010000386.1 GCA_018400215.1 Cyanobium sp. M55B138
CGGTGGCGGTGACGGCCTGGTTGAAATCGGTGTGCACCCGCCCGGTTTCCGCCTCCACCAGGGCCGGCAGGGCATCCACGTAGGTGCTCTTGAGCTTGCTGAGGATGCGGTGCTCCAGCACCAGCGGCACCACCGGGTGGTCGGCCTCCAGCTTCTCCAGCACCGCCGCATCGGTGCTCCAGCCCGTTTTGGTGCGGCGTGATTTCTTGCGATCCAGCCCCAGGGTGTCGAACAGCAGCTCGCCCAGCTGCTTGGGGGAGGCGAGGTTGAAGTCCACCGCGGCGGCCGCCTTCGCTTCGCCTTCTAGCCGCGCCAGGGTGGCTCCCAATTCCTCGCTCAGTTCGGCCAGGTAGGCCATGTCGATGCGGATGCCGGTGGCCTCCATCGCCGCCAGCACCGGCTCCAGCGGCAGCTCCACCTGCTCCAGCAGCAGGGGCAGCTTGGGGCCCAGCGCCTGCAGCTGGCCGCGCAGCACCGGCGTCAGCCGCCAGGTGAGGTGCACGTCCATGCCGCAGTACTGGGCCGCCGCCTCGATCGGCACCACGGCAAAGGTGGCCCCCTTGGGCACCAGCTCGGCGTAGCTGGTGGGACGCACGCCGAAGTTGCGCGCCGCCAGTTCGTCGAGGCCGTGCTTGGCGTTGGCATCGCGCAGGTAGTCGGCCAGCAGCGTGTCCATCACCACCCCCTCCAGGGCCAGGCCATGGCGCAGCAGGATCAGCCGGTCGTATTTGGCGTTCTGCAGGGTTTTGGGGTGCTGGGCGCTGGCCAGCCAGGGGGCCAGGGCGGTGAGCACCCCATCCAGGGGCAGCTGGGCTGGCGCTTGGTGGCCGATCGGGATGTAGGCCAGATCCGCCGGGCCCTCCCCCCAGGCCAGGCCGATGCCCACCAGCTCGGCGCGGAAGGGATTGAGGGCGGTGGTCTCGGTGTCGAGGGCGATCGGCGCCGCCGGATCGGTGGCCGCCAGCAGCCGGGCCACCAGGGCCTCCAGCGCGGCGGGGGTGGTGATCAGCTCGGGCTGGAGCAGGGGCGGCTGGTCTGATTCGGTGTTGCTGCCGCCGCCGGCGGGCGTCGCAGTGCTGGATGATTCAGTGGCGGCTGTGACGGCC
>JAGYNF010000387.1 GCA_018400215.1 Cyanobium sp. M55B138
CGCCAGCAACGCACGGGCCCTGGCCCTGCTGGAGGGGCCGGTGCGGCTCAGCGGCCAGCGCACGGCCGCCCTGGAGGGCCTGCTGATCGATCCGCAGACCTGTGGCCCACTCCTCGCGGCCGTGCCGGCCGAAGCTGCGGCCGCCTGCCTGGTGCAATTGGCCCAGCACGGGTTCCCGCAGGCACGGCAGCTGGGGCGCGTGCTCGACCCGGAACCGGGGCTGGGATGATGGGGGCCCATGCCGCCGCTGCCCTTGTCCGCCCTCACCAGCTGCCTGCAGGAAGAGGCCGCCGCCATCGCCGCCGCCGCCACGCGACTCGATGCCCAGCAGGTGGAGATCGCCCTGTCGCAGCTGGAGGGATGCCGCCAGCGTCGCGCCAAGCTGGTGCTCACGGGCGTGGGCAAGAGCGGCATCGTGGCCCGCAAAATTGCCGCCACCTTCTCCTCGATCGGCCTGACGGCGGTGTTTCTCAACCCGGTCGATGCCCTCCACGGCGACCTGGGCATCGTCGCCGGCGACGACGTGGCCCTGCTGCTCTCCAACAGCGGTGAAACCGAGGAACTGCTGGCCATCCTTCCCCACCTCAAGCGCCGCGGCACCACCCTGATTGCCCTGGTGGGCGGGATCAACTCGAGCCTGGCCCGCGGTTGTGATGTGGTGCTGGACAGCTCGGTCGACCGGGAGGTCTGCCCCCTCAACCTGGCCCCCACCGCCAGCACGGCGGTGGCGATGGCGATCGGCGACGCCCTGGCGGCGGTGTGGATGGAGCGGGCCGGCATCTCGCCGATCGACTTCGCCATCAACCATCCTGCCGGGGCCCTGGGCCGTCAACTCACCCTCACCGTGGCCGACCTGATGGTGCCGGTGGAGGAACTCACCCCCCTGCATCCCGACGCCCCCCTGCCGGTGGTGATCGCCCACCTCACCCAGGGCAGCCCCAGCCGCGGCAGCCTGGGGGCCAGCTGGGTGCACCACGGCAACGACCCCCTCCGCCTGGCGGGCCTGATCACCGATGGCGACCTGCGCCGCACCCTGCAGCACCACGAGGCCAGCGCCTGG
>JAGYNF010000388.1 GCA_018400215.1 Cyanobium sp. M55B138
TGCCCTGCTGAACACCTGGATGGAAGAAGCCCTGGGGCTGGGTGCCTCCGTCGAGGATCCGCCGCGGCAGGAACCGTTCGGCGCTGAGGCCTGGCTGCTGGACCCGGAGGGCAACCGCCTGCTGCTGCTCGTGCTCCCATGAAGCCTGGGCGAGGCTGACCGGCATCCCTCACCGCCTCGAAACCTATGGGAAAAGCATTGACGCTGATGGCGGTGGCACTGCTGGCCCTGCCCACTGCGGCTGCCGGGCCTACTGCGGCGGCTGAACCCTGGCGGGAGGAGCCGGCCGTGACAGCGCTGTTCCGCCAGGCGGGTGTGGAGGGCACCTTCGTGCTGCTGGATGAGCGCAGCGGCGAGCTGCGCGGCCACAACCAGATCAGGGCGGAGCAGCGCTTCTCGCCCGCCTCCACCTTCAAGATCGCCAATGCCCTGATCGGCCTGTCGCTGGGCGCTGTGGCCAGCGTCGATGCTCTGATCCCCTACACCGGGGATGCCATTCCCTTCATGCGCGAGTGGCTGGAGCCCATGGGGTTGCGCGGCGCCATGACGGTGTCGAATGTGCCGCTCTATCAGGAGCTGGCCCGTCGCATCGGCCTGCAACGGATGCGCGAGGCGATCGGGAAGCTCGACTACGGCAATCAGCAGATCGGCACCAACGTGACCACCTTCTGGCTGCGCGGGCCCCTGGCGATCAGCGCCGTGGAGCAGACCTGCTTCCTCTCAGCCCTGGCCCACCAGACGCTGCCGTTCCCGGCTCAGGCCCAGCGGCAGGTGGCCGAGATCACGCGGCTGGACAGCGGCCCTGGCTGGAGCCTTCATGCCAAGACCGGCTGGCAGAACGCCCCGGGCGCCGGCGTGGGCTGGTGGGTGGGCTGGGTGCAGCACGGCAACCAGATCACTCCCTTTGCCCTCAACATCGCCATGGCCGGTGCTGCCGATGCCCCCCAACGCGAGCAGCTGGGGCGCAGCAGCCTGCAGGTCCTGGGGATCCTGCCAACACCGCCCAGGGGGCCTGTCCCTGCGCCATGAAGCGCCCTTCATGAAGCCCTGTTGCCCCCA
>JAGYNF010000389.1 GCA_018400215.1 Cyanobium sp. M55B138
TCTGCGTGTGAGAATCCGAAAACTGACTAGGTGACCTGCCCCGGAGCCATGCAGATCCTCAACACCCTTTCCGTACTGGCCCTGGTGGTGATGTCCTTCGCCCTGATCGTGGCGGTGCCGGTGCTCTACGCCAGCAGTGAGGACAGCGGCCGCTCCAACCGCCTGATCCTGCTGGGGGGCATCGCTTGGGTGGCCCTGGTGCTGGTGAATTGGGGCGTGAGTTTTCTGGTGGTTTGACGCCGCCGGCGCGAACCGACCCAGGGCCAGTGGCCCTTGCTTTTAGGCTGCAGGGCCGATCGACGCCACGCAGGTGGCGGCATGCCCGTGGCCAGTTTTGAGGGACAGTTCAGCGGTGCCAGTGGCCTGCGGGTGGCGATCGTGGTGGCCCGTTTCAATGATTTGGTGACCGGCAAGTTGCTGAGTGGTTGCCTCGACTGCCTCGGCCGCCATGGCATCGACGTCGGCCCCACCAGCAGCCAGCTCGATCTGGCCTGGGTGCCGGGCAGCTTTGAGATCCCCCTGGTGGCCCAGCGCCTGGCGGCCAGTGGTCGCTATCAGGTGGTGATCACCCTGGGGGCGGTGATCCGGGGCGACACGCCCCACTTCGATGTGGTGGTGGCTGAAGTGAGCAAGGGGGTGGCCGCCGTGAGCCGCCAGAGCGGGGTGCCCGTGATCTTTGGGGTGCTCACCACAGACACCATGCAGCAGGCCCTGGAGCGGGCCGGCATCAAGACCAATCTGGGCTGGAGCTATGCCCTGCAGGCCATTGAGATGGGCTCGCTGATGGCGACCCTGCCTTGATCAGCAGCACCTGGGGGGCGGCGTCACGGAAGCCCAGTTGGCGGTAGAAGCCGGCGCTGTTGGTGGTCATCAGATACACCCGCTCCACGTTGCGGACGCCGGGGGCCAGCAGCAGCGCCTCCACCACCTGGCGCCCCAGCCCCCGGCCCTGGAGGTCGCCGGCCACCACCACATCCCAGAGCACGGCCCGGCAGAGGCCATCGCTGGTGGCCCGCC
>JAGYNF010000039.1 GCA_018400215.1 Cyanobium sp. M55B138
CGGCTAGCTCTTGCTTGCTTGGTTTTCCTCCCCCTACCAAGCCCCTGTCAACCAAGCAACGAGATCGAAGCCCCTCCATCGCAACCATCAGCCCAGGAAGAACGCATCGAAACCCATGCGTCATGGATCAAGCCACCCGAATGGCTGGATCTGAAGCTGCAACTGCAGGCCCAGCCCCTGGCCAACCCCAGGGGCGGCCAGGAGCAGAGCGCTAGCTGGATGCAGCAGCTCACCCTGGATCTGCAGCTGGGGTCAGGTCTGGCCAAGCCTCCGGCCGACTGGCGGGAGGCCGACCACTGGCGTGGGCACCTGGAGCTCAGCCTGTTCAGCGGCCAGCCCAACTGGGCAGAGCGCATCGGGGCGGCCTTCCCCCTGCAGGCCACCGCCAGCCCCAATGGCCTCTGGCTCACCGAGGCGAGCGTGGAGCGCCACCCCGGCACGGGTGGGCTGGGGCTGAAAGCCGGGCTGTTCTCGCTCGACCCGGACTGGGTCACGGCGCCGGTGCTGAATGCCTACGTGCATGCGGCGCTGAACAACAACCTCAACCTGAATGTGGAAGGGTTGCCGATCAATCCGGCCGTGGCCCCTGGCCTGCAGGTGAGCTGGACGCCGGGCGCCGATGGGCGGTGGGGCAGCTGGCAGCTGGGTGGTTTCTGGCTCGATCCGGTGGATGCGCTGGCCGAGCTGTTCGGGGTGAACCCTGGCCTGCCGGAGGTGCGGGGCAGCGCCCAGCTGCTGCAGTGGCGCTACGGACGCCTGCCGGGCTGGCAGCATGCCGAGACGCCATTGGTCCATCCCGGCGGCCCGGTGCCGCGCCAGCTGCCGCCGCCCCTGCTGCAGCTGGGCGGCCTGATGGTGCGTGCTGGCCAGGATGGCGGCAACACCGCTGTTCTGACGGGCAGCCTCACCGCCGCCGCGCCCCTGCCGGTGGGGCTCGACAACCGGCTGTGGCTGGGGGTGAACGCCGGCCAGGAGCGCTCCAGCAACAAGGTGCCCCTGTTTCTGGCCGGCGGCTGGCTGAACCAGGGGCTGCTGCCCGGCCGGCCCCGGGATGTGCTGGCGATCGGCTATGGCCGCAGTCGCCTGAATGGCCAGCAGTGGGCCAGCGGGGGGAGCCAATCCACCCGCCATGAAGCGGTGCTGGAGCTGAACTACAGCTGGCAGGTAAACCAGCACCTCAGCCTGCAGCCGGTGCTGCAGCTGATCCTCCACCCCGATGGCCGCAACGCGGATCCGATCCTGGCCACCGGCCTGGGGATCAACCTGCAGTTCTGAATCGGCCGGTGCGGGTGCCGCTCAACCGATCAGCAACCGGTAGGCGGCGTCGAGGCGGTGGAAGGCCTCCGCATCGCCGCCCAGGTCGGGATGGTGGGCCTTGGCCAGGCGTCGGTAGGCCCGCTTGATCGCGGCGGTGGAGGCGCCGGGCTCCAGCCCCAGCAGGTGCAGGGCTGCGCGGCGGGGGTCGCTGGTGCTGCCGGCTTGGCTGGCTCGCTGGCTTTGGCTGTGCTGGCCTTGGCTGTGGTTTTCGGTGCGGGTGCCGCTCGAGCGCGGCCTGGGGATGAGCCGCAGCAGATCGTCCACCAGCCGCAGTGGGGCATCACTGAGCCACTCCGCCGCCCGCACGCCATGGAGCGCAAAGGCGGCCCGCACGGCCCAGCGCACCCTGCTGTGGGGGCCACGCAGGGCCTCCGCCAGCTCCACCCCCAGGCCCGGCGCGCGACGCTCCAGCTCCTGCTCGAGGCTGAGCTGCGGATTCCAGCTGCGCCGCCGCCGATCCTCCACCAAACCGCGCAGCCCCCCCGGCGGGCCGATGCGCAACTCCTGCCAGCGGGGATGGCGGGCCAGGGCCAGGCCCCAGCGCTCCACCTGCTCAGCGGTGATGCCATGGTTGCCGCCACCGGTCACCGTGCGGTCGTGCTGGGCGCGATCCATCTGCTGCTCCTGCAGCAGCAGCCGCAGGCGGCGCACCTCGCGGCGCAGGGCGTCGTTCTCGGCCAGCAGGGTGTCCACATTGCTGGTCACCACGCCACGGGAGGGCTGTCTGGCTCCCGTGCGTTGACCCGTGCGGGGATCAAAACCCATGGTTCAGGCCAGCACCAGCCGCCGGGCGCTGCGCGCCAGCCCTTCAGCGCAGTCGCCCCGCATCAGCAAACCGGAGCCGCCCCAGATCAGGCGCGGGGCCAGATCGGCCGCCCCGGCACCCAGCTCCCGCAGGGGCGCAAACCCCAACTGGCGGAAGTAGCGCACCAGCCGGCGGTGCTGCTGCTCCCCATCGCGAATCGCCAGCAGGGTGGCCTGGCGGCAGGGGGTGGCCTCGAGGGCCCAGGCGAAGGTGGCGGCCCAGATCAGCGGCCCCACCGCCGCCGTGTGCTCCCCCTGCACCCGCATCGTGTCGAGCCGCAGGCCAGCTGGGGTGGGCAGGGCCCAGCCCTTGAGGTCACCGAGCAGCAGCAGCGGTGCGGCGGGATCGGCCGGATCGCCGCGGCGGGCCACGCCCACCCGCAGGCTCCAGGCCAGGCCCAGCGGTCTTCCCAGCTGCAGGCGCAGCAGCAGGCCCCTTCGGCTGGCCTCCGCCTCCAGCTGCTGCAGGCGGGGAGAAGGCTCCTCGGGGGCGGGGCTCGACATGGGCGGTGAGGAGGAACTGGGACAGTCTTGAACGGCCACCGCTCCGAAGCCTCAAGGCACCGGGCGAAAACCGATCAGCCGTCCCGGCACCTGCAGGGGCAGCAACACCCCCCAGGCCGAATGGGCCAGGCCGGCATCCCCCAGCCGGCGCACGGTCCACCAGTTGCAGTTGCGGTTCCAGAGGTAGGTGCTCTTGGCGGGGAAAAAGCGGGCCGAGCCGCCTGCCGGCCAGGGCAGGGGTGCAGCCCGGCTGCCCTCCGGCCCGCGGCGGAAACGACGCTCCAGGCTGGTGAGCAGGGCCTGCAGGGTGGGGGCATCCACCCGCCGCTCCAGCACCCGCCGGGCACCCTGCAGCCGCGGCGGATCGGGGTGGCCGGCCAGGAACAGCACGGATTCTGTGGGTAGGAACAGCGCGGCGGCCACGGCGACGGGGTGCCGCTTAGCCTCGCCGTAGTAGCGCCGGTCGCCCCAGGCCGCCTCAAGGAATGGGGCCGCCTCAGCGCCGGGGGGTCCCAGCCGCCAGCCCGGCGGCTGTTGCGCCACGATCGCCGTGTGCAGCCCCCAGTCCACCACCAGCACCCGATAGGAACCATCGGGCGGCAAGGGCACGGCCTCAGCCAGGGGTAGACCGAGGGAAAACACAGCCAGGGCCAGGGTGGCCGGCGCGGTTGCGCGCACCATGGCGGTGATCTTGATGCTGCGGATCAGGTAGGCGATGGCAAAGTTGTTGTCTGCAGTGTCTCGCTCCGGGAGCATCCTCTCTTCGCTGAAGCGCACAGACGCCACGCCAGCGCAGAGCCTTTCCCACAGATCCATGATCGTCTGGGTGATCTGCCGGGTGCTCAGATCGGAGGCCCCGATGCCACCAGGCCTGCTGGCGCGAATCTGCGGGGACATGTCCTGGGCTTCAGCACCGCCATGGCTCCGCGCGCACCACGGCTTCCACAGGCAAAGGCCCGTAGAGGTGGGGGAAGAGCTCCCCACCGTTGGCCTGTTCGAGACGAACCTCCAGACCGGCTTCCCTCAGACGCTGCCGATCCACTGTCAGCAGCACCAGTTCATCCCCAGCCAGATCCCCAAAAAAGGTTGCCGCAGTGCCGCCCACCTGGTGGGCGTTGCTGAGATGCATGAACCCCACCTCCTCCAGGGAGCGCCCACGGGTGGAGCGGCGATACTCGCCATCCGCCCGGGCCACCTGCCACTCTGGCCGCAGCGCCAGGTGATACAGCCAGCTGGGAGAGCGCCAGACTGCCCGTTCCGCCCAGGGCTCCCCGCACACAGCCGCCAACTCCGGCCCAGCCAGGAACCGACCCAGCCAGGCCTGGAGTGCCCCGATCTGGGGCTCTGCATCGAAGCCCGTCGGATCAGCCAAGCGGAACTGGCGCACAAAGGGCAGCAGAGCCCAATCGACGAGCGATGGCCGATCGCCGAGCAACCAGCCCCCCAGCTCTAGCCGTTGATTCCAGCGACGCAGGATGGCGAGGCCGGCGAGGTGATGGGCCCCCAACGCTTCCCCGGGATAGCGCTCGGGATATTTGAAGCGATCGAGGTGGTGCTTGAAGTGCCCGTCGTTCTCGGCGATCAGCGCGGCCATCGTGGCCCGATCGGCAGCGCTCCAACCCGTGCACCAACCGTGGGGATCGCCACGCTCCAGGGCCCAGTGCATGATCGCCAGGCTTTCGTCGAGCACCTGGGAATCCAGCACCGGCTCGCCGATCTGCAGCACCGGCACCGTGCCCTTGGCCGAGGCCTCCAGCAGCTCGGGGGGCTTGGCCTTCAGGCTCACCTCCCGCAACTCCAGATCCACCCCCGGCTGCAGGCCCGCCGCTGCCAGGGCCAGCCGGGCCCGGATCGCATAGGGACAGCGGCGGAAGCTGTAGAGGATGGGCCGGAGCTCAGCCACCGATGTGGGCCTCACCCCGCCGGCGGGCGTGCTCGATCTGGCGCTGGCGCTCAGCAAACCGGGCCCGATCGCCATCGCTGAAGCGCCCGATGCAATGGCGGCAGCTCACCCCTGGCGCGTAGCTGGCCAGCTGGCGATCCTGCGGCGAGAGGGGCAGGCCGCAGGCGTGGCAGAGGCTGTGCTCGCCGGGCTCGAGCTGGTGGTTAAGCGCCACCCGCTGGTCGAACACAAAACACTCACCGCACCAGCTGCTGCGCTCCGCCGGGATCTCCTCCAGATAGCGCAGGATGCCGCCCTGCAGGTGGTGCACCCCATCGAAGCCCCGCTGCTGCAGGTAGGCCGTGGCCTTCTCGCAGCGGATGCCACCGGTGCAGAACATGGCGATGGCTTTGGGCTGGCGCTCGGCCACCAGGGGCTTGAGCTCGCGCTCCACCCAGGCGGGAAAGTCGCGGAAGCTTTCCGTGCCCGGATTGATCGCGCCCGCAAACGTGCCAATCGCCACCTCATAGGCATTGCGGGTGTCGATCACCAGGGTGTCGGGGTGGGCGATCAGGGCATCCCAGCGCTGCGGAGGCACGGGGGTACCCACCGCCGAAGTCAGATAGGGCGCCACCTCCGGCTGGCCCAGGGTCACGATCTCGCGCTTGAGCCGCACCTTGAGCCGGTGGAAGGGCTGCACGTTGGCCCGGCTGCACTTGGCCTCCAGCCGCTCCAAACCCGCCAACTGGCGCAGCCGCAGCAGCACCGCCGCCACGCCGGCATCCGGTCCGGCGACCGTGCCGTTCACCCCCTCGGCCGCCAGCAGCACCGTGCCGCGCACGCCCTGGGCCGCCGCCAGGGCCTGCAGCTCCGCCCGCAACTGGGGCAGCCCCTCAAGGGCGGCAAAGCGGTAGAAGGCTGCCACCAGAATGGCGGGCTCAACTGGGGCAACGGCTTCGGCCATCACGCTCCCACGCACGCCGCCACCCGTGGCTCCTGCCAGGCCTGCACCCCGGCGGCGGCCAGCAGCTCCCGGTCGGCCTCCACCGCCGGATTGGAGGTGGTGAGCAGGGTGTCGCCGTAGAAGATCGAATCGGCCCCGGCCAGCAGGCAGAGGATCTGGGCCTCGCGGCTGAGCTGCTCCCGGCCGGCGCTGAGCCGCACGCGCGAATGGGGCATCAGGATGCGGGCGGTGGCCACCATGCGCACCAGCTCGAGTGGATCCACGGCGGGCTGGCCCTCCAGCGGCGTGCCCTCCACCGCCACCAGGGCGTTGATCGGCACACTTTCGGGGTGGGGCTCCAGGTTGGCGAGCACCTGCAGCAGGCTGGCCCGGTCCTGGGGCCCCTCACCCATGCCGATGATGCCGCCACAGCACAGGGCAATCCCGGCCTGACGCACCCGCTGCAGGGTCTCCAGCCGCTCCTGGTAGCTGCGGGTGGTGATGATCCGGTCGTAGTGCTCGGGGCTGGTGTCGAGGTTGTGGTTGTAGCTGGTGAGGCCGGCTTCGGCGAGGCGGTCGGCCTGGCGGTCGGTGAGCATGCCGGCGGTCACGCAGGCCTCCAGCCCCAGCTCGCGCACGCCCCGCACCATCTGCAGCATCGCCTCAAAGGGGGCACCGTCGCGGATCTCGCGCCAGGCCCAGCCCATGCAGAAGCGATGGGCACCGGCCGCCTTGGCCGCCCGCGCCCGGGCCAGCACCGGCCCCACCTCCAGCTCGGGCCGACCGGCCACATCGGCGCTGTGGTGCAGCGACTGGGGGCAATAGGCGCAGTCCTCCTCGCAGCCGCCGGTCTTCACGCTCAGCAGCGAGGCCAGCTGCACCCGGTAGCCGGGATTGGCCTCGCGATGCACGGCCTGGGCCCGCCAGAGCAGCTCCATCAGGGGCAGCTCCAGCAACGTGTGAATCTCGGCGCAACTCCAGTCGTGGCGGATGGGCACGGAGGCAAGCATGGACAGGGATCAACGAAAGGGGCGTTTCAGCCGGGGGAGTCAACCCCGCCAAAGCGGCGCTGGCGACTCTGATAGTCGAGCAGGGCGGCCAACAGGGCCGCTTGATCAAAATCGGGCCAGAGCACATCGGTGATGTGCATCTCGGCATAGGCCAGTTGCCAGAGCAGGAAATTGCTGATCCGCTGCTCGCCACTGGTGCGAATCAGCAGATCGGGATCGTTCTCACCGGCGGTGTGGAGCTCGGCGGCAAAGCGGGTTTCATCGATCGCAGCCGGATCGAGTTCACCGCGGGCCACCCGTTCGGCCAGGCGGCGCGCGGCCTCCACCAGCTCGGCCCGGCCGCCGTAGTTGGTGCACACGTTGAAGCGGATGCCCTCATTGGCGGCGGTGCGCGCCATCGCGTCGGCGATCAAACGCTGCAGGCCCAACGGCAAGGGCTCGAGGTTGCCGAGAAAGCGAATCCGCACCCGCTCCCGCTCCAGCCCCTGCAATTCGCGCTGCAACACCCGCTCAAACAGGGCCATCAGGAAGCTCACCTCCTCCCCTGGCCGGTTCCAGTTCTCGGTGGAAAAGGCATAGGCGGTGAGGGTGCCAATACCCCAATCGCTGCAGAGGCGCAGGGTGCGCTTGAGCGCCTCCACCCCCTCGCGGTGCCCCATCACCCGGGGCAGGCCACGGCGCCGGGCCCAGCGGCCGTTGCCGTCCATGATCAGCGCCACGTGGCGGGGCAGCCGGGCCTGATCCAGCTCCGCTGGCAACCCCAGGGGCCGCGGCCCGGAGGTCAACGCACTGGCCATAGGGCTGTCGGTCGCCAGGGCGCGACTCATCCGCGGGAATCCGACGTGTCCTTGGCCACGCTACGCCCACTGGGCTTGGCCAGGGCATCACTGAGCAGATCGTGAAGGCGACTGCTGGTGATCGGCCGCTCCAGCCGCCCCTGGCAGGCCAGCGACAGGGTGCCGGTCTCCTCCGACACCACGATGGCCAGGCAGCGATCGAAGCGCTCGGTGAGCCCAAGGGCCGCCAGATGGCGGGTGCCATAGCGGTTGATGCCCTGGCGCGAGAGGGGCAGGATCACCCCGGCCGCCAGGATCCGGTTGGCCTTCACCAGCACGGCGCCGTCATGCAACGGCGTGTCGGCGGCAAACAGGTTGAGCAGCAGATCCACCGAGAGCTGGGCATCGAGCGGAATGCCGGGGTTGAGGAAGTCTTCCGGCCGCAGGTCACTGCCCAGATCCACAACGATCAACGCCCCGCGTCGGGCCTGGGAGAGGCGGCCGGCCGCCTCACTGAGCAGGGCCACCGAACCGGAGGCAAGCTGGTCGCGGTTGCGATTGCCGAACAACAGCCCCAACCGACCGGTGCCGAGCAGCTCCATCAGGCGCCGCAATTCACCCTGCCAGAGAATGGCCAGGGCCAGGCTGCAGGCCAACACCAGGGCGTCCACCAGCTTGGAGGTGAGCGGCAGGTCGGCGTAGCGATGCACGAACCAGGCAAACCCCACCAGCAGGAGGTAGCCACGCAACAGCCACAGGGTGCGTGCCTCGGTGACCCTGCCCAGCACCACCAGCCCCAGGGCGGTGGCAAAGAACAGATCCAGCAACAGGCGCAGGTCGACCAGCCTCAGCAGGAAACCGAGCCAGTGCCCACCCACGCCATCATCCAAACCTGTCCGTCACACTACCGGCGTCAGGCGTGCTGGCAGCACGTCGTAGCGCAGTAGGTCTTCCGGCTGCTCGCGGCGCTGCACCAGGTCGGCTTGCCCGTCGTGCACGAGCACGGCCGCCGGCCGCGGAATGCGGTTGTAATTGGAGCCCATCGAGGTGTTGTAGGCACCGGTGGCCATCACCGCGATCACCTCGCCACTGGTGGCCGGCGGCAGCGCCACATCCTTGAGCAGCACATCCCCCGACTCACAGTGTTTGCCGGCCAGGGTCACCGTTTCGGTGGCCTCGGCGGCGGGCCGGTCTGCCAGCACGGCGGTGTAGAGCGACCCGTAGGTGATCGGCCGGGGGTTGTCGCTCATGCCCCCATCAACCGAGAGATAGGTGCGCAGGCCGGGAATCTCCTTGCGGCTGCCGATTGTGTAGAGGGTCACACCGGCCGTGGCCACCAGGGAGCGGCCGGGCTCACACAGCAGCCGTGGCAAGGCCAGGTCCCTGGTGCGGCAGGCCTCCACCACGGCCGTGGCCACCGCGGCCACCCAGGCATCGATGCTCGGCGGGTCGTCGCTGGTCACGTAGCGGATGCCCAGGCCACCGCCCACGTTGAGGTCGCTCACCGGGTGGCCGAGGGAGCGGGCCAGCTGCAGGGCATCGGCCATGACCCCCGCCAGATCGCGGTGGGGCTGGAGCTCAAAAATCTGGGAGCCGATATGGGCGTGCAGGCCGGTGAGTCGGCCCCAGCTGCAGCCGGCCAGGTGGCGCAGCACCGTCTCCAGCTGGTCGGGATCAAAACCGAATTTGCTGTCGAGGTGGCCGGTGCGGATGTACTCGTGGGTGTGGCACTCGATGCCGGGGGTAAAGCGCAGCATCAACCGCACCGGCTCGGCCAACCCCGGTGCCAGGGCACTGAGCAGCTCGATATCCCGCCAGTTGTCGAGCACCACGGTGACCCCCTGCTGGGCCGCCAGGGCCAGTTCCTCCAGGCTCTTGTTGTTGCCGTGCAACACGATCCGCTCGGCCGGCATCCCCCCCTCGAGGGCCGTGATCAGCTCTCCAGCCGACACGGCATCGAGCCCCAGCCCCTCCGACGCCACCAGGGCCGTGATCGCCAGGGAGCTGTTGGCCTTGGAGGCATAGATCGCCAGGGCAGGGCCGGGGTAGTGGCGCTCCAGCGCCTGCCGGTAGGCCGCGCAGGTGGCCCGCAGGGTGGCCTCATCCAGCACATACAGGGGGGTGCCATAGCAGCGGGCCAGGTCGCTCAGCCGGCAGCCCCCCACCTGCAGATGGCCTTCGCCGTCGAGGCGGGTGCTGAGCGGCGCCAGGTTGCGGTTGGGGCTGGCCAGATCCACGCTGGCCTCGTAGGGCTGGCTGGAGATCACCATGACCGGACCACAAACGTTGAAACACGAATGTAAGGAACCCGGCGGGATGCCGACCGTGCCCCCTGGGCCAGTCGGCCAGCCCACCCCGCTTGGGCCCGAGCACGGCGAGGCCTGCCTGGAGCTCGACCGGCTCTGCCTGGGTGGGTTTTGGAGTGCCGGGCAGTGGAACCGCGAACTGGCCGACCCGCAGCGGCCGGGGCTGGGGCTCTGGCGGAACGGCCAACTCCAGGCCATGGCCTGTGGCTGGCTGGTGGTGGATGAGCTGCACATCACCCTGGTGGCCGTGGCCCCCGGCCAGCGGCGCCAGGGGCTGGGCCGGCTGCTGGTGCGGGCCCTGCTGGTCAGCGGCCACGGCCGCGGCGCCGTGCGGGCCACGCTGGAGGTGGGCAGCGGCAACGGCCCCGCCGTGGCCCTCTACCGCTCGCTCGGCTTTGTGGATGCGGGCATCCGTCGCGGCTACTACCGCACGGGCGAGGACGCTCTGGTGCAATGGCTGGAACTCACGGCGGTCCCAGTTCCGCTGGCTGCGGAATAGGCCCATGGGTGGCCACACCTTGGGCGAGGCAGGCATGGGCCAAAACAGGTGTGGATAACCGGTTTTCTTATTGCTTATTTAGCCCAATAAGGGTGGTTATTTTGCATTGAAGGGCGATCTCGCCCCTGCTGCAGCAGGGGATCTGCCCCATGCACCCCAACCTCCACGGCTAGCCAGTCAACCCTGATAGGTTGGATGAACGTGAAACAGGTCCGCCCCATGTTCGAGCGGTTTACCGAGAAGGCCATCAAGGTGATCATGCTGGCCCAAGAGGAGGCGCGCCGGCTGGGTCACAACTTTGTGGGCACCGAGCAGATCCTCCTGGGGCTGATCGGCGAGGGCACCGGCGTCGCCGCCAAGGTGCTCAAATCCATGGGGGTGAACCTCAAGGATGCCCGGGTGGAGGTGGAGAAGATCATCGGCCGCGGCTCCGGCTTCGTGGCGGTGGAAATCCCCTTCACCCCCCGGGCCAAGCGGGTGCTGGAGCTCTCCCTGGAGGAGGCCCGCCAGCTCGGCCACAACTACATCGGCACCGAGCACCTGCTGCTGGGGCTGATCCGCGAGGGCGAGGGCGTCGCCGCCCGGGTGCTCGAAAACCTGGGCGTGGATCTGGCCAAGGTGCGCACCCAGGTGATTCGCATGCTGGGCGAAACCGCCGAGGTCGCCTCCGGTGGCGGTGGTGGCAAGGGCTCCACCAAAACCCCCACCCTCGATGATCCCCCTCCAG
>JAGYNF010000390.1 GCA_018400215.1 Cyanobium sp. M55B138
AACCTGGCCGCTGGGCCTGTTCGGCGATCTGCTGCCCCGTCACCTGGAGATCGTGTTCGAGATCAACAGCCGCTTTCTGCAGCAGGTGCGGCTGAAATGGCCCGGCGACACTGGGATGCTGCAGCGGCTCTCGATCATCGATGAGCACGGCGGCAAGGCGGTGCGCATGGCCCACCTGGCCGTGGTGGCCGCCCACCATGTGAACGGCGTGGCCGCCCTGCACAGTGCCTTGGTGCGGTCGCAGCTGCTGCCCGACTTCGCGCGGCTCTACCCCGAGCGCTTCACCAACGTGACCAACGGCGTCACGCCCAGGCGCTGGCTGGCCCTGGCCAATCCGCCCCTCAACAAGCTGCTCAAGCAGCAGCTCGGCGCGGGCTGGCCGGGGCGGGGCGATGCCCTGGCCCAGCTGGAGGCGGTGGCAGGCGACAGCGGCTTCCAGGAGCAGTGGGCCGGCTGCAAGCTGCACTGCAAGCGCCGGCTGGCGGCGATCATCCACCAGCAGTCCGGCCTGCTCGTGGATCCCACCAGCCTGTTCGATGTGCAGGTGAAACGGATTCACGAGTACAAGCGCCAGCACCTCAATGCCCTGCAGGTGATCACCCAGTACCTGCGCATCAAGCACGGCGACAGCACAGGTCTGGTGCCCCGCACGGTGGTGTTCGGCGGCAAGGCCGCGCCCGGCTACTTCACGGCCAAGCTGATCATCCGCCTGATCAACGGCATCGCCGATGTGGTGAACCGCGACCCCGCCTGCCGCGGCCTGCTCAAGGTGGCCTTCCTGGCCGACTACAACGTGAAGCTGGGGGAACGGGTGTACCCGGCGGCCGACCTCTCCGAGCAGATCTCCACTGCTGGTCTGGAGGCCTCTGGCACGGGCAACATGAAATTCAGCCTCAATGGAGCCCTCACCATCGGTACCCTTGACGGGGCCAACGTGGAGATCCGCGAGCGGGTTGGGGCGGAGAACTTCTTCCTGTTCGGCAAGACCACCGAGGAGATCGCCGAAC
>JAGYNF010000004.1 GCA_018400215.1 Cyanobium sp. M55B138
GATGGCCAGCACCACGGGCTCCTTCATCTCAGGCCTCCTCCAGCACCGGCACCGGTGTGAAGCTGCCGTCCGCCTCGTCGGGTTCGGGGCCGTTGTCGGCCCCCCAGTCGCCGTCGAGCTCCGTGCCCTCGGGCAGCACCACGGCCAGGTCGATCTGGTGGCGGAGGGCATCCACCTTCTCGATCTCCACCTCCACGGCGTCGCCCAACATGTAGGTGCGCCGGTTTTTGCGGCCCACCAGCCGGTTCTGGCGGGAGCGGTACTCGTACCAGTCGTCCTTGAGCGAGCTCACGTGCACCAGGCCCTCCACATTGGAGGGGGGCACCTCCACGAAGAAGCCATAGCTCTGCACGCCGCTGATCACACCGGCCTGCACCTGGCCCACCAGCGGTTCCGCCTGACGGGCCTGGGCCATGGCCAGCAGGTCGGATTCCAGTTCCTGCTGGAAGCGGCGGCGGCCGTTGAGGCGCTGCACCAGCCCGTGCTCGAGGGTCTGCTGGTAGGGGGCGAGCTGGCTGGGGGCCAGCAGGGGCCAGTCGATGGCGCCATGGCAGGCGGGAGAGGCGAGGTCAACGCTCACCTTGTGGCGGACGCTGGGCCGATCCTTGCCCTCACTGAGCAGCAGCACGAGCACCTGCTGATTCCAGAGGTCGGCGTAGTGCAGGGTCGGGCAGGTCCAGGGGGCCAGGGCGGCGGCTTCGCCCCGCACCCCCGCCAGCGCGTGCTCCCCTGGCGTGGTGTCCAGCAGCTGGGGCTGCAGCACGGCGCGCAGCTGCTGTTGCAGCGACCGGCTGCGGTCGGTGGCGGCGAAGGCGCTGGCCAGCTCGGCGGCACTGGCATGGCCCTCTTCCCCCAGCTCCAGGGGGATGTCCAGGGCCAGGGCCGCCTTGGCCACATCGTTGAGGTCGCTGGTGTCGGCGGTGGGGTTGCTGCTGAAGATGGCCGGCAGCCCCAGGGCGGCCAGGTGGCTGCCCAGGGCCCGCTCGGCCAGCAGCACCGCCTCCCGCAGGATGGCCGCCGGGTGGTGGCAGGGCAGCTGCACCAGCCAGCCCTGCAGGGCTGGGACGGGGGGCGGCACGGCCAGGTCCCCGAGGCTGGCGATGGGTGGCAGGGCCAGATCCAGCTCGACCGACCCCGCCGCCAGCCGCTGCCGCTGCAGCAGTTCGGCCACGGCCACCAGCTGGCCCAACAGCTCCAGCTGGTCCTTGAGGGGCTTGAGGGCCGCCGGCACGGTGCGGCTCTTGGGTTTGCGTTCGGCCAGGGCGGTGAGGGCGGCCAGGTCGGCCCTGGCGGCGGGTCGGATCTGGCTGCGGCAGAAGCGGTAATGCTCCAGGTTGCCGTCGGCACTGAGTTCCAGGGCCACGGATACGGCGGCCTGCTCCTCCCCCACCTTGAAGGCGGCGGCCTTGCTGAGGGCACTGTTCAGCAGGGGCAGCCACTGGTGACCCACGCAGAGGGCATCGGCCTGGTCCCGCAGCCAGAGGTCGAGGGCGCTGCCAGGGGTGAAGCGCTCAGCCACGGCCGGACTGTGCAGCCAGAGGGTCCAGCCACCGGCCTCGCGGGGCTCGAGGGCCAGGGCCGGCAGGGCCGGCGCCTCTTTGCCGCTCCAGCCGTCCAGCAGAAGGGTGGTCTGGGCGGTGAGGTCGGTGCGGTCCTTGCTGGCCAGGCTGCGCAGGGTGGCGCGCGGCGCCGCGGGGCGCTGGGTCAGGCGGTGTTTGGTGAGTAGCAGGTCGAGGTCGGCCGCCTCACCGCCGTTCACCGGCAGGCGACGGGCCACGTGCCCCTGGGGTGAGAACTGGGCCACCGGGTAGCGGTCGATCAGCACCTCCACCACCGACTGCTGCTCGGGATCGAGGTGCTCGGCATCGCCGGCGGGCAGTTCCACGCTGGTGAGCAGCCGGTCGTCGAGCGGCGTGGCCACCAGCCGCTCCTGCTGCTGCTCCACCTGGGCCAGCAGGCTGGTGGTGTGGCGCTCCAGGATGCACTGCACACCCCCCTCCGGCGAGCGCCGCCGCCCTCCTTCGCGGGTCACCTTCACCAGCACCCGGTCACCGTTCCAGGCGTGGTTGAGCTGGTGCTCGCGCACGTAGATGTCGTCGCCGCCGTCGTCCCGCAGGGCGAAGCAGAAGCCCTTGCTGGAGCAGCGCAGCCGGGCGGGGATCAGCTCGGGGTTGTCGCAGCGCTGCAGGCCGGCCTCGCTCTCGCCCACCAGCTGGAGGCGGATCAGGGCATCGAGGGCAATGCGGAGATGCAGTTTTTCAGGGCTGCGGCTAAGGCCAAGGGCCTTTTCCAGCTTGGTGGTGGGCAGGGCCTCCTGGGGGGAGAGCTGGTCGAGCAGGTCGGCGACCGTGAACGTCATCGGGTCTGGCATCTGGTTGGCGATGGCCACCGGGATTCACCCCAGGGGGTGTGCGGGGATGGTGGCTGGGAGCGGATGGTCCGGGTTCGGAGCGATGCCCACGACTCCCTGCTCCTCTGGCGAGGAGTTTAGGCAGGGATGGTCGCCGGGGGTTTGATTCAGGCCGGATCGTCTGTTTCTACGGGCCCTGATTCAGTATTGGCGGCCTTGAGGATCAGACGCAGCCCCAGCACCAGGAAGCCGGCGGAGGCGGCCAGCTGCAGGGCATCGGTGGGAATCACCGCCGAGAGGGAGCCGCCGGCGCCCGCCCCCAACAGGCTGGCCAGCACCAGGGCCGCCGAGCTGCCGGCAAACACGGCCCCCGGCCGGGTGGAGGTGCCACTGATCGTGACGATGGCCAGTTGGGTCTTGTCGCCAAGCTCGGCCAGAAACACCGTGATGAAGGTGGAGGCCAGCAGGGCGAGATCCATGGCTTGCGGGGTGGGCAGGGTTGGTCGAGGTGGCTGGGCAGGGGGGATGGCCGCTCAGCCCAGGCGGAGCAGGGTGCTGAAGTCGAGGGGCAGTGGGTTGAGGTGCACCACGGCCTGGCGTCCCATCCACAGCCCCAGGCCCACCATCAACAGCCCGGCCAGCCGTTCCAGTTGGTGGGCGGGCATGGCGCGCGCCAGCCAGCGGCCCAGCAGCACGCCCACCAGGCTGGAGCAGATCAGGGCCAGGGATGCCCCGACAAACACCAGCAACGGCCGACCGGACTGGGCTGACAGCAGCAGGGCCGCCAGCTGGGTCTTGTCACCCAGCTCGGCCAGGAAGACGGTGGTGAAGGTGGTGAGGAAGGCCGCAACCCAGGCGCGTCGCGGATGCTCGGCCGGGGGGGAAGACGCGCTCTCGCTGCTCATGGCCGCCGGATCGCCCGCTGGAATCGGCGCATCACCTTGCCACGGCCGCCATATTCAGCGCGGATCTGCTGGCGGCAGCCATTGATGGCCAGCTCGTTGAAGGCCGCAGCCCTGCTGGCGGGCTCCGCCACCTGGAGCTCCGGCGCGAACAGGGCCATCAGGTTGCTCACCTGGCAGAAGTCGGGACGGTCGCTGTAGACGCGGCAGCGCCGGCCGCCGGTGTCGTAGTGGATGCACCAACCGTCGTCACCCACCATCTGGAGATAGGTCTGGCGCTGGTCGGGGTTCAGGGCCTCCAGGGCGTCCTGGCGCAGCACCGGATCGAGGCGGCAACAGGCACCGCAGCCGGCGATGCACTGCCACTGCTGGGGAGGGGCCATGGCCGCGGGGCACAGGTGCTCCAGCATCGCAGTTGGTGGGGCTGTGACAAGCCGTCACAGAGGAGGGGCGCTGGGCCGGGGGGCGGATCCGGACACCTAGGCTCAGAGCAGTGAATTGCGGCACTGCGCCGGCATCCATGGGCATCGACTTTCACCTGATCGCCAACTTCGCCGCCCTGGCCCTGATCACCCTGGCTGGCCCGGCCGTGATCTTTATTCTTTTTTACCGCCGGGGCGCCCTCTGAGGCTGCGGCGCTGGTCACTGAGCAGCTTCGCCAGGGCGTGATAGATCGGCTTGGGCTGGAGGCGCCTGCCCGCGTAGGAGGCCAGCACGGCGCTGAGCAGCAACCCGAAGAGCCATTGCTGGTCGCCCGCCAGCCGCAGGGCGAACACCACCGTCATCATCGGTAGCTGGGTGGCCCCTGCGAGCCCGGCCGCCATGCCCAGGGCCACCCCAAGCTGCACATCGCCGCCCAGCAATTGAAGGGTGCCGCCGCCGAAGACGGCGCCGAGGGTGAAGGCTGGATCGATCAGGCCGCCCGGGATGCCGCTGGCCAGCGCCAGGATCGGCGCCACAATCCGGCTCAGCAGCAGCAGCAACCAGCCGATCAGGCTCACGGGCGAGCCTGGGATCGGCAATCCGCCCCGTTCCTCCAGCAAGAGGCGCATCAGCGCCTCGCCGTCGCCGCCGCTCCAGCCGCCGCTCAACAGGGCCATGGCGGCGAGGGCTGCGCCGATGGCCAAGCCCCAGCGCCAGGGGCGCCGGGCCACCCGGGGTTGGAGCCAGCCGCCTGCCAGCAGCAGGCCCCTGGCAAACGCTCCGCCCAACAGGCCCCCACCCACCCCCACCGGCAGGGCCCAGAGCAGCTGTTGCCACTCAGGGATCAGCGTGGGCAGCATCCCCAGGGGAAACAGGGGCATGCCCACCAGGCTGCTCACCAGGGCCGCCGCCGAGCACACCACCAGGCCCGGCCAGATCAGGCTGGTGCGGAAGCTGCCGGTGAGCTCCTCCACCATGAACAGCACCCCCATCAGCGGACTGTTGAAGCCGCCGGCCAGGCCGGCCGCCGCTCCCATCGCCAGCAGGGAGCCGGGGTTGATCCGCCCCGCCAGGCCCGGTGCCCAACGCTGCAGCGTCTGGGCCACGGCGGCGCCGACCTGCACCACCGGCCCCTCCCTGCCCAGGGGCAGCAGGGCCAGGCTGGCCGCACTCCAGAGGCCCACCCGGGCCACGGTGGGCCGCAGGCCCAGCAGCTCAGCGGCCGCGCTGGGCTGTTCCAGACTCTCGATGGTCTGGGGAATTCCGGATCCGGCCCCGCTGGCCAGGATGCCGTTCTGCAGGGCCAGCATCAGGGGCACCACCGCGAGTGGGGCCAGGGCCATCAGCAGGCTGGGGAGCTGCCAGGGGCCCCCGTCGTAGCCGGGGAGGTGCAGCAGCAAGGCGTTCTGCCAGCCATCCACCAGGTTGAGGGGCCAGCAGGCGAGCCCCACCAGCAGGCCGAGCAGGATCAGGCGAGCGAGGCTGCCCAGATCCCGCCGCTGCAGGGGCGGCCAGCCAGGGGCGCCGGGGGTTGGAGTTGGGGTTGGCGGGGGGGTGCCCGGCGGGCGGCTGCTGGACATCGGCATGGACGAGCTGGATGGGGCTGGCCGGATCAGGCGACCAGGCCTAGGGCCATCGCAGCATCCTGCAGCAGGGCTTTGAGGTAGGGGTGCTGGGGTTGGCTGTCGCTGTGCAGCTCCTCGCCGGCGGCATTGCGCACCACCAGCGCCTCGCCATGGCGGCGGCACCAGTAGAGCCGCTGGCGGCGCTCCAGCACAACTTCGCCGCCGGGGTTGGCCCGCAACCCCAACAACTCCAGTTGCAGCCGTTCCCGGCCCTGCCAGTGGTTGCGCTGCAGCCGGTAGGCCACATCCACGCTGTGCGGCAGCTGGGCCAGCTCCCCCGGCCAGCGCCAGCCGATGCTGAAATTATGTATGCTGATTTTTCGCCGTCCTGCTCCAGTTCGAGCTGCAGGTGGCCGCCCCGCAACTGTTTGCTCTGCACGATGTCGCAGGCGGCACTCCAGTACACCGGCTGGGGATTGCCGATACCGAAGGGTTCCAGGCGCTGTTGCTGCTCCAGGAAGGACCGATCAATCGCCGCCAGCCGCAGCAGCGCCTCCGGCTCCACCGGTTGGCCCGACCGCGCCTCGGCCAGCCACAGCTGGGCCCGCTGCTCCAGCTTGGTGTGCAGGGCGGCCAGCCGCTCGGCCCGCACGCTGAAGCCGCCCGCCGCTGGATGGCCGCCGAAGCGCTCCAGCAGATCGGCGCAGGCCTTGAGGGCCCCATCCACGGCAAATCCCCTTGGCGCCCGCACGGAGGCCCGCAGCCGGCCATGGCCCTCGCCGGCCAGCAGGGCACAGGGACGCCCCAGGCGCTCCACCAGCCTGGCGGCCACGATGCCGATCACGCCATGGTGCCAGTGGTTCTGCGCCAGGAGCACGAAGGCCGGTTGGTGATCGCCGTCGGCCTCGAGCAGGGCCAGGGCCTCGGCTTCAATCGCTTCGCACAGCTCGCGCCGTTGGCGGTTGAGGGTCTCGCAGTCGCGGGCCAGTTCCAGGGCCCGCTCGCCATCGGTGGTGGTGAGCAGCTCCACCACCAGGGTGGGGTCGCCCAGGCGGCCCACCGCGTTGATCCGGGGGGCAATTTGGAAGCCCACCGCCTGGGCATCGAGGGGACGATCGTCGACCCCGGCGAGCCGTTGCAGGGCCTGCAGGCCGGCCAGGCCGCTGCTGCCGAGCTGGGGCAGGCCGTCCATCAGCCAGCGGCGGTTCACCCCCTGGAGCGGGGCCATGTCGGCGATCGTGCCGATGCAGAACAGGTCGTGGGCCATGCGCAGGCCATCGCCATGCTGGAGCCGCTCACACAGGGCGGCCGCCAGCACGTAGGCCAGCCCCACCCCGGCCAGGCCCCGGTAGGGAGAGTTCTCCGGGGTGCGGGCCGGATGGAGCAGGGCCAGGTGGGGGGGCAGCTGGTCGGGGATGGTGTGGTGGTCGGTGAGGATCACCTCCAGCCCCAGGCTGGCGGCCCGCTCCAGGGCCTCCTCGGCTGAGACGCCGTTGTCCACGGTGACTAGCAGGGGCACAGCTTGCCCGTGCAGCCGCTCCACCATGGCGGCGTTAAGGCCGTAACCCTCCTCCAGGCGGCTGGGGATGGCGGCCTGGGGCTGGGCCCCCAGCCGCCCCAGCACCCCCACCAGCAGGGCCGTGCTGGTCATGCCATCGGCGTCGTAGTCGCCGCAGATCGCCACCCGTTCCCCCTGGCTGCAGGCCCGGGCCAGCCGCGCCACGGCCAGCTCCAGCTGGGGGAAGTGGTCGTAGGCCGGCGGGGCGGCTGGCGGATCCGTCAGTGCCGCCACTGCCGCCGGGTTGCCGACGCCCCGCCGGCCAGCAGGGCCAGCAGGGTTCGCAGGCCGTGCTGGGGTTGAGTTGCTCCAGGGCGCCGGCCTGCCCCAGGCCCCCGAGGGGGGCCGGCAGCTGCCAGCGCTGCGCGTCAAGGGCGGGGAGCAAGGGCTGGCGGCGGCAATGGATCCATTGTGCGGGAACCGGCCAGCGGGCCCCCCTTAACCTGCAGGGCACTGCGGTGGGGATCAGCGGCTATGGCCCTGGAGGCCCTGCTTTGGGACGTGGACGGCACGCTGGCCGAAACCGAGCGCGATGGTCACCGCCGGGCCTTCAACCGCGCCTTTGCCGAGGCCGGTGTGCCGATCCACTGGGATCCGCCCGGCTATGGCGCCTGGCTGGCCATCGCCGGCGGCCATGAGCGCATCCGGGCGGCGCTGCGGCAGCTGGAGGGCACCGAGCCGGACCCCCGGCGGGTGGCGGCGCTGCAGGGGCGCAAGCAGCACCATTACGCCGCCCTGATCGGCGCCGGCGAGCTGGCCCTGCGCCCAGGCGTGGCCGCGTTGCTGGCCGCGGCGGCCAACGCCGGCTTGGCCCAGGGGGTGGTCACCACCAGTGGTCGGGCCGCGGTGCGAGCGCTGCTGGAGCGGCTGCTGCCCACCGCCCCGGAGATCTTTGCGTTCTGGGTGTGTGGCGAGGATGTGAGCCGCAAGAAGCCCGATCCGGAGGCCTACGCCCAGGCCGCCCGGCGGCTGGGGCTGCCCGCCGACCAGCTGCTGGCCATGGAGGATTCCCCTGCCGGCCTGGCGGCTGCCAGCGGCGCTGGGCTACCTGTGTGGTGACCCGCAAGTAGCCACTACGGCGGCCTGGAGCCGCTTTAAAACCCGATGGGTATCTTGATATCTGGCGGCCCGGGCGGTGCTCACGGGCCTGGGGCCCGACGACCGGGTGTTGCGGGGGCCGGCTTGCACGGGGGGCTCTGCCGCGCTCTCCTATCTCCAGACCCTGCTGTGACTCCCCTGCAGCGCACCCGCTACCAGCAATTCAGCGAGGCCATCGGCACGGTGGTGGTGGGTCAGCTGCGGGGCAGTTGGCGCCATCGCAGTGCCGTGCTGCTGGCCCTGTTGCTTGGCTTCTACATCGGTGGCAACGTCACCGCCTACGTGCTGCCCCTGTTTCCCGGCGGCCGGCCGGCGCTGGTGTTGGCCCTGGTGGTGGCGCTGGAGTTGGTGGTGCGGCTGCGGGGACGGATGGTGAGCGGCCCGGCGGGGCTGGGCTGGCGCCTGGTCGACAACCTGCGCATTGGGATGGTGTATGCGGTGGTGCTGGAGGCCTACAAGTTGGGCACGTGATCGACCCCGGGCTGCTGGCTGATTTCGCCCTGCCCCTGTTGGAGCGCTTGCGCCTGCTGGCGACGCCGGGGCGGCGGCCGGTGCTGCTGCTGAATGCACCGGTGGGCGCGGGCAAGACCAGCCTCTCGGGCCTGTTGCGCCGGTTGGCACCCGCCCTGGACCTGCGCTTGGCGGTGGCCTCCATCGACGATTTCTACCTGCCCTGGGAGCAGCGGTTGCGGGCCCTTGCCGGCAATCCCTTCGGCGTGACACGGGTGCCGCCCGGCAGCCACGACCCGGCCCTGCTCTGCCAGGTGCTCGATGACTGGCGGGCCGGTGGGCCCCTGCGGCTGCCCCGCTTCGACAAGGCCCTGCGGCAGGGCGAGGGGGATCGCGGCGCCGCGGTGAGCCTGCAGGCCGATGCCCTGCTGCTGGAGGGCTGGTTGCTGGGCTGCCAGCCGCTCGGGGAGGGTCTGGAGACAGCCCTCGACCGCTGGGCCCGGCAGCCGGGGAACCAGGCCCTGCAGCTCGGCGCCGCGGAACGGGCCTGGCTGCCCCACTGGGATCGGGCCCTGGAGGCGTATCAGCCCGCTTGGCGTCGTTGCGATGAGCTGTGGTTGCTGCGACCGAGCGATTGGTCGCTGCCGAGGCGCTGGCGCTTCCAGGCGGAGGCGCGCCAGCGGCGTCAGGGAGGCGCAGCCCTGCCTGCGGTGGCGCTCGAGCAGCTGGTGCGCTCCAGCCTCTGCAGCCTGCCACCGGCCCTCTACCAGGAGCCGCTGGATCACCAGCTCCTGCAGCAGAACGGCGACGGCATCCTGGGCGGGGATACCTCCCACCAACACGGCGGCCCGCCGGTGGTGGCGGTAGCCCTTTTGGATGGGCGGCGCCGCCTGACTCAGGTCTCGGCGTCGTCGTCGTTGCCGACGGGGTAGATGAAGCCCTGGGCCCGGCCGCTCAGCACGGCCTTACCGAGGGACATGGCCTTCTGGGCGGCACTGGCCGCCTTGGCCTTCCAATGGGCGTGGCGCTGGTTGCGCTTGCCTTTTGAAGTTTTCTTCTTGGGAACAGCCATCCCGCACTCACGGCCAAACAAAGATTCTCCCTGCCCGACTGGCCTTTCGTCAAATCGCTAAACTCAACCCAAAGACGGATCTCCGTGAGCGTCAGCCCTTCTCCGGCCCCAGCTCCCGCCCCGGCTGCGGCACCTGCCACCCGCGGCCTGCGCCAGCTGCTGGATGACCGGGCCGCCCAGGAGCCCACCTACAGCGAGCTGCTCAGCGCCATCACGGCGGGTGAGGTGAAGGAGCTGGTGCTCTCACCGCGTCAGCGGGAGGTGCGGGTCACCTACGCCGACGGCCGGCAGGCCCGGGTGGCGGTGTTCGCCAACGAACAGCAGGTGCTGCGCACGGCCGAGCAGGCGGGGGTGCCCCTGAGTGTGCGGGATGACCGCGCCGATGCGGCCACGGCCTCGCTGGTGTCCAACGGGTTGCTGGTGTTGTTGCTGATGGGGGGGCTGGTGCTGTTGCTGCGCCGTTCTGCCCAGGTGGCCAACCGTGCCATGGGCTTCGGCAGCAGCAAGCCGCGGCTCCAGGCCGAGGGCAGTGTGGCCGTGCGTTTTGAAGATGTGGCCGGAATTTCCGAGGCCAAGGAGGAGCTGCAGGAGGTGGTGGCCTTCCTCAAGGCCCCGGAGCGCTACACCGCCATCGGTGCCCGCATTCCCAAGGGGGTGCTGCTGATCGGCCCGCCGGGCACCGGCAAGACCCTGCTGGCCCGGGCGATCGCCGGCGAAGCGGGCGTGCCCTTCTTCTCGATGGCGGCCTCCGAATTCGTGGAGATGTTCGTGGGCGTGGGGGCCAGCCGGGTGCGCGACCTGTTCCGCAAGGCCAAGGAGAAGGCGCCCTGCATCATCTTCATCGATGAGATTGATGCGGTGGGCCGCCAGCGCGGCGCCGGCATCGGCGGTGGCAACGACGAGCGCGAGCAGACCCTCAACCAGCTGCTCACCGAGATGGATGGCTTTGCCGAAAACTCCGGCGTGATCCTGCTGGCGGCCACCAACCGGCCGGACGTGCTCGACACCGCCCTGATGCGGCCAGGTCGCTTCGACCGGCGCATCAGCATCGACCTGCCCGATCGGCGCGGTCGGGAGGCGATCCTGGCGGTGCATGCCCGCAGCCGTCCGCTGGAGTCGGCGGTGTCGCTGGCGGATTGGGCCTCCCGCACCCCTGGGTTTTCCGGGGCGGATCTCTCCAACCTGCTCAATGAGGCGGCGATTCTCACCGCCCGGCGCCACCAGAGCGCCATCGACGACCAGGCCCTCTCCGATGCCCTGGAGAGGATCACCATGGGGCTGGCGGTGGCGCCCCTGCAGGATTCGGCCAAAAAACGCCTGATCGCCTACCACGAGGTGGGCCATGCCCTGCTCACCAGCCTGGTGCCCCACGCCGACCGGCTCGACAAGGTGACCCTGTTGCCCCGGGCCGGCGGGGTGGGCGGCTTCGCCCGCACCATGCCGGATGAGGAGGTGCTGGATTCCGGTTTGATCAGCAGGGCCTACCTGCAGGCCCGCATGGTGGTCGCCATGGGGGGACGCGCCGCCGAACTGGTGGTGTTTGGCCCCAACGAGGTGACCCAGGGGGCTGCAGGCGACCTCGAACTGGTGGCCCGCATCGGCCGCGAGATGGTGACCCGCTACGGCTTCTCCAGCCTGGGCCCGGTGGCCCTTGAGGCCGATGGCCCGGAGGTGTTTCTGGGGCGCGACTGGCTGCGATCCCAACCCCACTATTCGGAGGACACCGGCAGCCGCATCGACGCCCAGGTGCGCCGCTCGGCCCGCCAGGCCCTCGATCAGGCCGTGGCCCTGCTGGCCCCCCGCCGTGAC
Source organism: Cyanobium sp. M55B138 (assembly GCA_018400215.1). GTDB lineage: Bacteria > Cyanobacteriota > Cyanobacteriia > PCC-6307 > Cyanobiaceae > NIES-981. The sequence continues at coordinate 11,228 of JAGYNF010000004.1, forward strand.
CTGATGGACCATCTGGTGGAGCGCTTGATCGCCGAGGAAACCCTGGAGGGCGATGATTTCCGGGCCGAGGTGGAGGCCGACAGCCAACGGCGCGGCGGCCCAGCGGCCCAGGCTTCAGCCCCCGAGGCCCCCGCTGAAGCGAATATCCAGGCTGCGGAGGTAGGTGTGTAGACCCGCATCCTGAATCGGCAGCAGCCGGGCCATCCGCTCGCTGCCATTCACGTGGGCATGCCAGTAGCCCGGCGGGGTGATGAAGGCGCCGCCGGATTCCCAGGCAATCGTCTGGGGATTGCGGATCTGCCCCTGGCTGTCCAGCTCGGTGCCCACCAGGGTGTAGCAGCCCGGATCACAGTCGAGGATCAGATCCAGGGCCACCGACTGGTGCCGGTGGGGGGGCTGAACGGCCCCAGCGGGCACCACGCCGAGCATGGCCCAGAGGGTGTGGGTCACGGTGCGGCTGGCGGGTAGGTCGGCATTGGCGAGCAGCACACTGAGCCGGTTGCTGCGGGCCGCCGTTGGATCGGCCAGCAGCTGGTCGAGTTCCCGCTGCAACAGGCTGGCCGGGTAGTGGGTGGCCTCAAAGCGGGGCTGGCTGGGCTGCACCCCCAGGTGCTGCAGAAGGGGGCCGTCATGCACCCAATACAGCACGCTGGTGCTGCTGGCCTCCAGCAGGGGCGCATCCCCCCAGGGCAAGGCCACCAGGTCGCCGGACTGCCAGGCCAGGTTCCTGCCCTGCCAGCTGAGCTGGCCCGAGCCTTCGAGCACATAGAACAGGGAGCTGGTGGCAGCGGCCGCAGCCTTGAGCCCCTCGCCGGCCTCGATGCGCAGGAAATGGGCCGCCAGCCCCGGACTGGTGGCTGGGCCGGCACAGCCCAGGGCAGGGCTGAGGTCGAGGGGAATCACCCGGGTGGGCCCACCCTGGTGGATGCTGGCCTCCCAGCGGTGGGTGGGGATCGGCCCGGTGAGCCCGGCGCGCACGGGGTTGGCCGCCTGGCGGTAGTCGTAGATCAGGGCCTTGTTCTGCCAATCGCTCTGGGCAGCGGGCGAGCCCTGGGAGTGTTGAATCGGGGCCTGGGTCATGGGGGGGCTCCCGGATCAGCTCTGGGATGGATTGGATGAACCCTATTGAGCAGCAGCTGCAGCTGACGATCTGCAGCCGTCGTTACGGCTCAGCCACCGGCCACGGCCGGCACGATCGACACCTCATCCCCGTCGCTGAGCACGGTGGCATCGTTGTCGAGAAAGCGGATGTCCTCGCTGTTCACATACACGTTGAGGAAGCGGCGCAGCTTGCCGCTGTCGTCACAGAGACGGGCCTTGATCCCGGGATAGCGGCCCTCCAGGGCCTCCACCAGGGCAGCCACACTGGCGGCGTCGAGGTTCACGCTGGCCTCGTCGTTGGTGAACTTTTGCAGGGGGGTGGGGATCAGAACCTGAACGGCCATGGCGGGTGGTGGGAGCGGACGGGCGTGGGCAGGGGGGATGGATCTCAGGCCTGGGCCTGGCTGGCCAGCACCTGTTGCCAGGCGGCGTTGAAGCTGTCGAGCTGCGCCTCGATCAGGTAGGGCGCGCCAATGGCGGAAGCAATGGCCTCCGTTGTCTTGAGGCCGTTGCCGGTGATGTAGGCGACCGTGCGCTCCTCGGGGCTGATCTTGCCCTGCTCCACCAGCTTTTTGAGCACGGCGATGGTGGTGCCACCGGCGGTTTCGGTGAACACCCCCTCGGTTTCGGCCAGCAGCTTGATGCCCTCGATGATCTCGTCGTCGTTCACCGCGGCGATGCTGCCCTTGGTGGCGTTGGCGATGTCGATGGCGTAGGGGCCGTCGGCCGGGTTGCCGATGGCAATCGACTTGGCGATGGTGTTGGGCTTCACCGGCGTGATGAAGTCGCGGCCCTCGGCAAAGGCCTGGGCGATCGGGCTGCAGCCTTTCGCCTTGGGCGCGCCGCTGAAGCGCACGGCTTTTTCCTCCACCAGGCCGCACTGATGAATTCATCAAATCCCTTGCGGATCTTGGTGAACAGCGAGCCCGAGGCCAGGGGCGCCACGATGTGGTCGGGCAGTTCCCAGCCCAGCTGCTCGATCACCTCGTAGCCCAGGGTTTCTGGAGCCCTCGGAGTAGTAGGGCGCAGGTTGATGTTCACGAAGCCCCAGCCGTAGGTGTTGGCCACCTCCGAGCAGAGGCGGTTGACCTGGTCGTAGTTGCCCTTCACCGCCATCAGGGTGGGGTTGTAAATCAACGTGCCGAGCACCTTGCCCAGCTCCAGGTCGCTGGGGATGAACACGCAGCACTCGAGGCCGGCGTGGGCGGCGATGGCGGCGGTGGAGCTGGGCCAGGTTGCCGGTGGAGGCGCAGCTCACCGTGGTGAAGCCCAGCTCCCGGGCGCGGGTGAGGGCCACGCTCACCACCCGGTCTTTGAAGGAGAGCGTCGGCATGTTCACGCCGTCGTTCTTGATGTAGAGGCTCTTGAGCCCCAGGCGCTTGGCCAGGTTGTTCGCCTTGAGCAGGGGGGTGAAGCCGGTGCCCACGTCGATCGGATCGCCCTCGATCGGCAGAAACTCGCGGTAGCGCCAGATCGAGGTGGGGCCGGCCTCGATCGTGGCGCGGCTCACCCGGCTCTTGATCGCTTCATAGTCGTAGACCACTTCCAGCGGCCCAAAGCAGACGTCCTCGCAGACGTGGCGGGCACTGGCTTCATAGGGGTGGCCGCATTCCTTGCAGCGGAGCCCCGTGAAGGTGGCGCGGGAGAGGGTGGCGGTCACGGCCTGAACCGGGGTGCCCATGGAGATTAACAGCGCCAACCGGGACCGTTGATAAAAGCCGATTCAGCAGGTCGGGATTTAAGTTGGTGGTGATCGGCCGCGGCCGCTGGGTTGGCGCCCGGGGGCTTGCCCTTGTGATTGGCGTGGCCCTGCCTACCCTCGCCAGGTGTCCCCGTCTGGTGTTGCGTGCCTGTGCGCCACTCGCGATGGTTGCTTCGATCGCTGGGCCTGGTGGGTCTGGCCGTGGCCCTGGTGGCTGGCGCCAGGTTCTGGGTGGAGTGGCAGTGGTTTGAGCAGTTCGGCTGGGGAGCGGTGCAGCTGCGCCGCTGGCTGCTCCAGGGCCTGGGCATGGGGTTAGGCCTGGGGCTGGGGCTGGCGCTGCAGCGTTGGCTGCGCTGGCTCTGGGACCGCCCGATGGTCCGAGCGGCTGAGCGCCCCCGCTTTGCCCTGGCCCCGCTGCCCTACCTGCTGGCCCTGGGGGTGCTGGCTCTGGCCCAGCTCCTGCCGGCCCTGCTGCTGCTGCGGCTGGCCCAGCGGTTGCTGCTCAATCCCTTCGATCCCCGCCGCCTGCACGGGCTGGTGGCGCTGGCGGATTTGCCCTGGGCACCGCTGCTGGTGCTGGCGGTGCCCCTGCTGCTGGCCCTGCTGCGCTGGCCGCTGCGTCTCCCCAGGCTGCTGGCGGGCCTGGCCAGCGGGGCTGCCGCCGTGGCCCTGGCCCGGGGCTGGGGGCTGTGGAGCCTGGCCCTGCTCGCTCCCGACAGTGGCCTGCGCGAGCCCATCCTCGGCGCCGATGTGAGTTTCGCCCTGGCGCGCTTTCCGGCCCTGGCCTTTGGTCTCACCCTGGCCCTGGCCCTGGGCATGGTCCACAGCGCCGCTGGCCTGTGGGGGCTGATGGCCCGCGCCCCCCAGCTCAGCGACGGCCGCTTCGCCGGCTTCAGTGCGGCCCAGCTGCGGGCCCTGCGCCCGCCCTGGGGCCTGTTTGCCCTCGCCGTGGCCGCCGGCTTCTGGCTGGGCCGCCACCAGCTGCTGCTCAGCACCACGGGCAGCGTGCCCGGGGCCGGCTGGGTGGATGTGCATGTGTCGCTGCCGCTGCGCACCGCCGCGGCCCTGCTGGCGCTGATCACGGCGCTGCTGCTGCTGTTGCCCCTGCCTCGGCACGGCTGGCGCAGTCGCACCTTTGCGGCCAGCGGTCTGCTGGTGCTGCTGGTGCTGGCCCTGGAGGCCGTGTTGCTGCCCACCCTGCAGATGCTGGTGGTCAACCCCCGCGAGCTGGAGCGGGAAACCCCCTACCTGACCCGGTCGATCGAGGCCACCCGGGCGGCCTTCCAGCTCGATCGCATCAACACCCGCAACGTCAATCCCAACGACCGCATCACCCGCGCCGACCTGGACCAGAGCGACGCCACGATCCGCAACATCCGCCTCTGGGACAGCCAGCCCCTGCTGGCCACGAACCGTCAGCTGCAGCAGCTGCGCGTGTTCTACCGCTTCTCGGAACCCACGGTGGACCGCTACGCCATCGCCTCCGGCGATGGCCCGCCCCAGCAGCAGCAGGTGATCATCACGGCCCGGGAGGTGGACACCTCCGGGCTGCAGCAGGCCGCCCGCACCTGGCTCAACCGCCACCTGGTGTTCACCCATGGCCAGGGCTTCACCGTCACGCCGGTGAACACCAGCACCCCCGATGGCCTGCCCGAGTTCTTCATCAGCGATCTGGGCGCCAACAGCCGCATCAGCGGCAGCCCCGACCTCAACATCAGCCGGGAGCAGGTGAAGGCGGCGATTCCGGTGGGGGAGCCCAGTCTCTACTTCGGCACCCTGCCGGCCCCCTACGTTCTGGCCCCCACCCAGGTGCGGGAATTCAACTTTCCCGAAGGCGATGAGAACTTCTACACCCACTACAGCGGCCGGGCCGGGGTGCCGTTGCGCAGCCGCGCCGCCCGTCTGGCAGCGGCCCTCTACCTCAAGGAGCCACGGCTGCTGGTGAATGGGGCCCTCACCCCCGACACCCGCCTGCTGCTGCGCCGAGAGGTGCGGGAGCGGGTGCGGCGCCTGGTGCCCTTTGTGGCCTTCGAAGCCGAGCCCTACCTGGCCTCGGTGCGCCTCGGTGACGAGGCCGGCCCCTTTGAGGCCGGGCAGCACCAGTTCTGGATCGTGGACGGCTTTACGACCAGCCGCACCTATCCCTACAGCGCGCCGGTGCCGGGTCGCCCGGATGTGCGCTACCTGCGCAATTCCGTGAAGGCGGTGGTGGATGCCTACGACGGCCGCGTGGCCCTGTACGTGGCCGAGCCGGACGACCCGTTGATCGCCGGCTGGCAGCGGCTGTTCCCGGAGCTGTTCCAACCGCTGGCGGTGATGCCGCCGGAGCTGCTGGCTCACATCCGCTACCCGATCCCCCAGTTCGAGCTGCAGACCAGCCAGTTGCTCCGCTACCACGTGACCGATCCGGCCGTGTTTTACAGCGGAGACGACGTGTGGCAGATCCCCAAGGAGATCTACGGGGCGGAGCTGGTGCCGATGGACCCATATCACATCAGCGGCCAGCTGGCGCCGGAGCTGCCACCGGAGTTTCTGCTGCTCCAGCCCCTCACCCCCCTGGCCCGCCCCAACCTGGTGGCCTGGCTGGCGGCCCGCAGCGACGGGGCCAACTACGGCCAGCTCGAGGTGCTGCGCTTCCCCAGCCAGACCCCGATCCTGGGCCCTGAGCAGATCACCGCCCTGATCAACCAGAACCCGATGATCAGCCAGCAGTTCGGCCTCTGGAGCCGTTCCGGCGCCGAGGTGGTGCAGGGCAACCTGCTGGTGATGCCGGTGGGGGAGGCGCTGCTCTACGTGGAGCCTGTGTATCTCAAGGCCCGCCAGGGCGGCCTGCCCACGCTCACGCGGGTGGTGGTGAGCGACGGCACCCGCATTGCCATGGAGTCGACCCTGGCCCAGGCGATCGATTCCCTGCTCGACCCCCAGCGCTCGATCGAAGCCACCGAGGCCCTGGTGGCGCCGGTGGAGGCACCCTGAAGTCCAGCCTGAAGCGGGCGACAACAAGGCAATCAACAGGCAATCAAAAAAGGGGGCCTTAGCCCCCTAGATGCTGCGCGTGTTGCCGATCCAGGCCCGTGCAGGGGCCCGGGAGGATCAGGCCGCCACGGCGGTTTTGGGGTCGAGTTCGCCCTTGGCATAGAGGCCGGCGAAGTAGTTGATGTCACGCTGCTTGATCTTGCTGGCGTTGCCGGCGCACCAGAACTGCTGGTAGCGATCCAGGCACACCTGCTTCATGTAGGCCCGGGCAGGCTTGTTGAAGTGGCGGGGGTCAAAGTTGGTGGGATCCTTGGCGGCGGCTTCGCGCACGGCGGCGGTGAAGGCGAGGCGGTTGTCGGTGTCGATGTTCACTTTGCGCACGCCGTTGCGGATGCCCTCCTGGATTTCCTCCACCGGCACGCCGTAGGTCTCGGGGATGGCACCGCCGTACTTGTTGATCATGTCCAGCCACTCCTGGGGCACCGAGGAGGAGCCGTGCATCACCAGGTGGGTGTTGGGGATGGCCTTGTGAATTTCGGCGATGCGGCTGATCGCCAGCACTTCACCGGTGGGCTTGCGGGTGAACTTGTAGGCGCCGTGGCTGGTGCCGATGGCGATCGCCAGGGCATCCACCTTGGTCTTGGCCACGAAGTCGGCGGCCTCGGCCGGGTCGGTGAGCAGCTGGCTGTGGTCGAGCTTGCCCTCGAAGCCGTGGCCGTCCTCGGCCTCACCCATGCCGGTTTCCAGGGAACCCAGGCAGCCCAGCTCACCCTCCACGCTCACGCCGATGGCGTGGGCCACATCCACCACTTCCTTGGTGACGGCCACGTTGTACTCGTAGCTGGCGGGGGTCTTGGCGTCGGCCATCAGTGAGCCATCCATCATCACCGAGGTGAAGCCGTTGGCGGCGGCACCGAAGCAGGTGGCGGGGCTGTTGCCGTGGTCCTGGTGCATCACCACCGGGATGTCCGGATAGGTTTCCACGGCCGCCAGGATCAGGTGGCGCAGGAAATTCTCACCGGCGTACTGGCGGGCGCCGCGGGAGGCCTGCAAAATAACGGGGGAATCGGTCTCGGCAGCCGCCTCCATGATCGACTGCACCTGCTCGAGGTTGTTGACATTGAAGGCAGGGATGCCGTAGCCGTTCTCAGCGGCATGGTCGAGCAGCAGCCGAAGCGGGACGAGCGCCATGGGAAAACCTCTCGGGTCGGGAGTGGGAACTGGGGGCGACTCTAAGTGATGCCATCCGGCTGGCTGGCGGCCTGCCGGGCCTGCTGGCGGGCCAGGTCGCAGCAGCGCTGGCTGGCCACCCCTTCGGCCAGGCCGGGGACCATCGGCCGGCGCTCGCGGATGGCGGCGCTCCACCAGCCCTGCAGGCGCTCCACCGGGGCGATGCGGCCGTCCCCCCAGGTGCGGCGGAAGGCCCAGCGGGGATCGGTTTCCAGCCGCCGCAGGGGTTTGCCGCCGCGGGAGAGCCAGAGGTTGAACCCATGCACGTAGTCGGCCTGGTTGTCAGACCCCAGCACCGCGGTGCCCTCCCGGCCGTAGAGCTCCAGCCAGCAACCCCGGCCCTGGCGGGTCACCGAGGCCAGGCTCACCTGGGCTGGCACCGGCCGGCCCGCGCCGCCATCCAGCTCCAGCTGAATCAGGGCAAGATCCTCGGCATCCACTGGCGCCAGGCGGCCGCCGCCATCGGCCAGGGGCCGGGCCTGGATGGCCGTGCTGAGCTGGGCCCGCAGCTGGCGGGTGGGCCCCACCAGCCAGTGCAGCAGATCGAAGGCATGGGTGCCCAGGGCGCCGAGCACCCCCCCACCGGCGGCCGCCTCGGAATACCAGCTCCAGGGCCGGGAGGGGTCGGCGCGGCTGCCCATCAGCCAGTCGAGTTTCACCAGCACCAGCTCCCCGAGTGCCCCTGAGCGCAGCAGGGCCTCGAGCTGCTGGAACAGGGGCACGGCCCGGTATTCAAAATCCACCGCCACGGCCAGGCCCCGCTGCAGGGCCAGCCGTTGCAGGGTTTCGGCCTGGGCGGCGTTGAGGCCCACCGGCTTTTCCAGCAGCAGGTGTTTGCCGGCCAGCAGGGCCCGCTGGGCCAGCTCGAACCGGGGGGCCGGCGGGGTGGCAATCACCACGGCCTCGACGCGGGGATCGGCCAGCAGGCTGTCGAAGTCGCTGCTGCCGGGCAATCCCGCCTCCTGGCAGGCCTGGGCCAGGCGCTCGGGGCGGGGATGCCAGAGGGCCACGGGCTCGGTTCCCGGGCAGGCGCGCAGGGCCGGCAGGTGCACCGCCTCGCCGAAGCCGAGGCCGGCCACGGCCACACCCAGGGGTTGGCTGATCGACATGGCGTTGGATCGGGAGGAGTGGATCGGGAGGAGTGGATCGGGGTTCAGCCAGCCTGCAGCATGCTGGCCCCCGCCTCACAGCTGGCCTCGATCACGGCGGTCACCAGCTCGTCGGCGCCGGCGGCCGACCAGCTGGCCCCAAAGCGGGGCAGGCCGTTCACGGATGTGTCGCGATAGAGCCCCTGGCCGCAGTCGATCTCCATCACGTAGAGATCGCCCATGCGGGGCTTGTCGCCCTCTTCGCTGGCGACCTGGAACCGGCTGAGCACGCTGAGGTAGCCGTCGCGGCTGCGGCGCAGGCTGCCCGCATCCCACCACTGGCGGCCTTCAGCGGTGGCCGGCACTTCCTGCCAGTCCACGGAGCCAGCTAGCACCGGTGCTGGCCAGGCCAGGGACAGCAGCGCTGCCAGCAACAGGCCCAGCAGGGCGCGGGCACGGGTCATGCGGGCACCGTTTCACGGCAGCCGTGCAGCCGCAGCAGCGAGGCGAGGGTGGCCTTGAGCTGGGTGCGATCCACGATCGCGTCCACAAAGCCGTGGTCGCGCAGGTATTCCGCCGTTTGGAATCCCTCGGGCAATTTCTCCCGCAGGGTCTGCTCGATCACCCGCCGGCCGGCAAAGCCGATCAGGGCCCTGGGCTCCGCCAGGATCAGGTCACCCAGCATGGCGAAGCTGGCGGTGACCCCGCCGGTGGTGGGGTGGGTGAGCAGGGGGAGATAGAGCAATTCCGCCTGGCGGTGCCGCTGCAGTGCCCCGGAGATCTTGGCCATCTGCATCAGGCTGAGCATGCCCTCCTGCATGCGGGCTCCCCCCGAGGCGCACACGATCAGCACGGGTTCGCGGCGGGCGGTGGCCGTCTCAATCAGCCGGGTGAGCTTTTCGCCCACCACCGAGCCCATTGAGCCGCCCATGAAGCGGAAGTCCATCACCCCCAGGGCCAGGGGCATGCCGCTGGTGTGGCAGAGACCGGTGACCACCGCATCCCGCAGGCCGGTGCTGCCCTGGCTGTCCCGGATGCGATCGGCATAGCTGCGCCGATCCTTGAAGGCCAGGGGATCGGTGGGGCTGAGCTGGTCATCGAGGGAGTTGAAGCTGTCGGCATCGGCAATCAGCCGGATGCGCTCCTCGCTGTCGATGCGGTGGTGGTAGCCGCAGCCCTTGCAGACGCTGGCGTTGGCCACCAGATCCTTGCGGTACACCACCAGACCGCACTCGGGGCACTTGCTCCACAGGCCATCGCCCTCCTCCATCTCCTGGGGGTTGCGCACCGCCGGGGCGGTCTTGCGACGGTCAGCGAACCAGTCGAACAGCGACATGGGCAGGGGTAGGCGGACACCAGATCCCCTCCATTAAAGGCGCCCGATCCACCTGCAAGCGCCCGTTCCAAGCAGGGTCGATCCGCGCTCCCGTTCAGAACAACCTGCCCAGCAGTGCGCTCCAGGCGTCATTGCCCAGCAGCCACACCGCCGCGCCGCCCGCGGTGAGGAAGGGACCGAAGGGAAAGGGCTGGTGCCGCCCTAGGCGCCCACTGATCCGGCCCACCAGGCCCACCACCGCTCCGCTGAACACGGCCAGCACCACGCTCAGCCCCAGGCCGGTGAGCCCCAGCCAGGCCCCCAGCAGGGCCGCCAGTTTGGCGTCGCCCAGGCCGAGGGCCGGCCGGCCGATGATCCGTTCGGCCAGGGCACTCACGGCCTCAAAGCCCAGCAGGCCCAGGGCGGCGGCCAGCAGGTGATGCAACAGCAGCAGGCGGCCCAGCTCGATCCCCTGGCCAAGGCCCAGCACGGCCGTGCTGGCCAGCCCCAGCAGCAACCCCAGCCGGCAGAGGGGTTCGGGCAACCAGAGCTGGTCGAGGTCCACCAGGGTGAGGGGGATCAGCCAGCTCAGCAGCAGCCAGCCGGCCAGCAGCAGCAGCAGGGGGTGGGGGTCGGGCCCCATGGCGCTGGGCCGGGCCAGCGTGGCCGCCACCCAGAGTCCGGCGGTGAGCAGCTCCACCAGGGGGTAGCGCACGGCGATGGCGGCGTGGCAGTGGCGGCAGCGGCCGGCCTGCAGCAGCCAGCTCAGCAGCGGCAGATTCTCAAACCAGCGCAGCTGGGCACCGCAGCGGGGGCAGTGGCTCCTCGGGAGCACCACCGATTCCTGGCGGGGCAGGCGCCAGGCCACCACGTTCAAAAAGCTGCCAACGCAGGCGCCGAAGAGGGCTGCCACGACGGCCAAGGGCGCCGAATGGCTGAGGGGCAGGGGGGGAATCATGGTCAGCGGGCGGGACGCTGCATGCGCAGACGGCCGTTGGCGCGGGTCGTGGGACGCCCCCGCAGCAGGTCGATCGGCACAAACTGTTCGTGGGGCAGCAACACCGGCTGCTCAAACACCACCCGTCCCCGCGCGCCCTGCAGCACCACCCCACAGGGATCGTTGCCGCCCGGGCAGTGCTCCATGTAGTGAAACAACACCTGCCGGGCCTGGTGGAACACCTGCTGGCTGTTGATGCGGTCGAGCCTCAGCGGCGGCGCGGTCGATTCGAGCGCCCCAGAGATCAGGAACGATGGCCAGCTGGTGGCCGCCGCTGATCCTGGAGCGGGCGGATGGGAGGGGATGGGGGGATGGGAGGGGACGTTGGTGATGGCCTCACCGACTCCAGTTAGGGCCCAGATTAGGCGCTAGCACTGGAATGGCCCTGCGGGGTGAAGGACGAGAGGCGCGGATCAGGCCAGTTTCTTCTTCTCTTCGATCATCCGGTGGATGATCGGAGTGAGAATCAGCTCCATGGCGAAGCCCATCTTGCCTCCGTTCACCACGATCGAGGTGGGGGTGGACATGAACGAGCCGTGGATCATGTTGAGCAGGTAGGGGAAGTCGATCCCCCACTTGTCGCGGGCCACCTTGCGGAAGTGGATGATCACAAAACTCTCATCCGGGGTGGGGATGGTCTGGATGAAGAAGGGGTTGGAGGTGTCCACGGTGGGCACCCGCTGGAAGTTGATGTCGGTGAGGCTGAACTGCGGGCAGATGTGGTTGATGTAATCCGGCATGCGGCGCAGGATCGTATCCACGGTGGCCTCGGCCGAGTAGCCGCGCTCCTGGTTGTCGCGGGCGATCTTCTGGATCCACTCCAGGTTCACGATCGGCACCACGCCGATCAGCAGATCCGCCAGGTTGCGCAGGTTGTAGCCCTCGCCCACCACGCCGCCGTGCAGGCCCTCGTAGAAGAGCAGATCGGTGCCGCTGGGAATCGCTTCCCAGGGGGTGAACTGGCCGGGTTCAAGGCTGGTGCCGAGGCGGGCGTTGTGGTCGGCGGCCTCCTCCACGGAGTGCAGGTAGTAGCGCTTCTCCCCACCGCCGCTTTCGCCGTAGCTGCGGAACAGCTCCTCGAGCTTGTCGAAGCGGTTGGCCTCGGGGCCGAAATGGGAGAAGTTCTCGCCCTTGGCCACGGCGGCGGCCATGGCTTCCTTCATCGGGCCCCGCTCGTAGCGGTGGTAGCTGTCGCCCTCCACCACGGCCGGGGTGATGCCCTCGCGCTTGAAGATGTACTCGAAGGCTCGCTTGACGGTGCTGGTCCCAGCGCCGGAAGAACCGGTGACAGAGACGACCGGGTGACGCTTCGACATGCGCGGGGGGAGAAAAACCGTGAGCAAGTTTGGCAGGTGGCTGGTCCGGCTCGGCCTGTCGCCGCTGGACCGTTACCAGCCGTGGTTCAGGCCTCGAGGGCGGCGAGCAGCTGCTCGCCCATGGCGCGGCAGCCCAGCGGGGTGCAACCCACGGCCATCAGGTCGCCGGTGCGGTAGCCGGCGGCCAGCACCCGATCAACGGCGCCCTCCAGAGCGGCGGCGGCCGCCTCCTGCTGCAGGCCGATGCGCAGCAGCATGGCGGCGCTGAGCACCATGGCCATCGGATTGGCCTTGTCCTGGCCGGCGATGTCGGGGGCAGAGCCGTGGATCGGCTCGAACAGCCCTGGGCCGCTCTCCCCCAGGGAGGCGGAGGGCAGCATGCCGATCGAGCCGCTGAGCATGGCGGCTTCGTCGCTGAGGATGTCGCCGAAGAGGTTGCTGGTGAGCAGCACGTCGAACTGGCGGGGGTTGCGCACCAGCTGCATGGCGGCGTTGTCGACGTACATGTGGCTGAGCGCCACGGTCGGGTAGCTGGCGGTGTGCAGGGCCTCCACCCGGTCGCGCCAGAGCTGGCTCACGTCGAGCACATTGGCCTTATCCACGCTGCAGAGCTGGCCGCGGCGCTGGCGGGCCAGCTCGAAGCCCACCTTGGCGATGCGGTCGATTTCGTCGTCGAAGTAGGCCATGGTGTTGAAGGCCCGCACCCGGCCATCGGCCTCGATGCGGCCCTTGGGCGTGCCGAAATACACGCCGCCGGTGAGCTCCCGCACCACCAGCAGATCCACCCCTTCGATCACCTCGCGCTTGAGGGTGGAGGCCTCGATCAGGGCCGGCAGGATCTTGACGGGGCGCAGGTTGGCGAACAGGCCCAGGCCGGCCCGCAGGGCCAGCAGCCCCGTCTCCGGCCGCCTGTCGCGGGGCAGGGCGTCGTATTGGGGGGAGCCGATGGCGGCCAGCAGCACCGCATCGCTGCTGCGGCAGGCCTCCAGGGTGCTGGCCGGCAGGGGCTCGCCGGTGGCATCGATGGCGGCACCCCCCATGGGCTGCTCGTCGTAGACCAGGGCAAAGCCATGGCGGCGGCTGACCGCATCCAGCAGCTGCCGGGTCACCGCCGTGATCTCCGGGCCAATGCCGTCGCCGGGGAGCAGGGTGATCCGGTAGCTGGTCATCGGGGAGGCCGTGGCGGCGAGGTCGCGTTGGCTTGGAGGTTACGTGGCGGGGCTGCGGCGACCCGCCCTCACTCCTGGAGACGCTTTTCCAGCTGCCGCAGGGTCTTGAGCATCTCGGGCAGCTTGCTGAAGGTGGTGGCACAGCGCAGCCAGAGGCGGTTGGGGATGGCGGGAAAGCCACTCACAACCTCCCCGGCCGCCACATCGCTGTGGATGCCGGATTTGGAGCTGGCAATCGAGCGATCGCCCATCACGGCCCTGTTGGCCACGCCCACCTGGCCGGCCAGGATCACGCCGTTGCCCAGGCGCACCCCGCCCGCGATCCCAACCTGGGCGGCCAGGGCGCAACCCTGGCCGGTGCTGACGCCGTGGCCGATGTGCACCAGGTTGTCGAGCTTGGTGCCGGCGCCGATGCGGGTCTCCCCCACGGCGGGGCGATCGATTGCGCTGCCGCTGCCCACCTCCACGCCGGCCTCCAGCACCACCCGGCCGGTCTGGGGCATCTTGCGCCAGCCCGCCGCGGTGGGCACGAAGCCGAAGCCCTCGCCGCCGATCACGCTGTTGGCGTGCAGCACGCAGCCCGGGCCGAGCTGGCTGCCGGGGTGCACCACGGCGCCGGCATGCAGTTCGCAGCCATCGCCGATCTGCACATCCTCGTAGAGCACCACCGAGGGATGGATGGTGCAGTTGGCGCCGAGCTGCACCTTGGCGCCGATCACGGCATGGGCCCCCACGTGGGTGCCCATGCCCACCACCGCCGTGGGGTCGACGGCGGCGCTGGGGTGGATGCCCGCGGCGGGCCGCTGGTGGGGGTAGAGCTGCTCCAGGGCCTCGGCGAAGCCCAGGCGCGGATCGGCCAGGGCGATCCAGGCCACGCCGCGCCGTTGCAGCTCGGCACGCAGCGCCTGGCACTCCTCCCCCTGGGCTGGAATCAGCACCGCGCCGGCGGCGGTGCCGGCGGCGTCCGCACCCAGGGCATGGCCCCGCTCCAGGAAGCTGAGCTCCGCCGGGCCCGCCTGGTCGAGGGCGGCGGCGCCGCAGAGGGCGGGATCGTCGGCCAGGAACCGCTCGGCGGCGCCGCCGGCTTGCACCTCGCTGAGCTGGGCGACCAGTTGGCTGAAGCGCATGCCCCGAGGCTCGGATGGCCGAATCGTAGACAGGGCCTTAGAGCAGGGCCAACTGGTCGCGGTGCACCACCTCCACGCCGGCCCGACCCACCAGGCCGCGCAGCTCGGCGCTGCCCAGGCCGGCCAGCCCCCGGCCCAGCTCGCGACCGTCGGCCGCCAGCAGCCGCACCGCTTCGCGGGGGCCGAAATCGCCCTCCACGGCGATCACCCCAACCGCCAGGAGCGAGGCGCCCCGCTCCACCAGGGCCCGCTCGGCGCCGGCATCGAGCCGCAGGCTGCCCTTGGGCAGCAGGGCGTGGGCCAGCCAGCGTTTGCGGTCGGGCAGGGGGGTGAGGGAGGCCTGGAACACGGTGCCCACCCGTTCCCCGGCCAGCAGGGCATCGAGCACGGCCGGATCGCGGCCATCGGCCAACCGCACCCGGATGCCGCTGGAGGTGGCGATGCGGGCCGCCGCCAACTTGGTGGTCATGCCGCCGGTGCCCCACTGGCCGCCGCCACTGGCCACATGGCTGAGCTGGGCCAATTCGGCCAGGTCGCGCACCTCCTCGATGGGCTGGGCGCTGGTGTCGCTGCGCGGATCCCCGGAGTAGAGCCGGTCGACGTCGGTGAGCAGGATCAGCTCATCGGCGCCGATGGCCACCGCCACCAGGGCCGAGAGGGTGTCGTTGTCGCCGAAGCGCAGTTCGTCGGTGGCCAGGGTGTCGTTTTCGTTCACCACCGGCACCACGCCCCAGGCCAGCAGCTGCTCCAGGGTGCGGCAGGCATTCTGGTAGCGGCGCTTGGAGGCCAGGTCGCCGCGGGTGAGCAGCACCTGGGCCACGGCGAGGCCGCGCACGGCAAAGGCCTCCTGGTAGAGGCCCATCAGCCGGCCTTGCCCCACGGCGGCCGCGGCCTGCAGGGCCTCCACCGCCGTGGGGCGCTCGGCCATCTGCAGGCTGGTGCAGCCCAGCCCCACCGCGCCGCTGGTCACCAGGGCCATCGATTCACCGCGCCGGCAGGCCCGCTTGAGGCTGGCGGCCAGGTCGGCAATCACGGCGGCGGTGGAGCGCTCGCCGCTGCCCCGCAGCAGGCTCGTGCCCACCTTCACCACCCGCCGTGGGCCCCGGGGTTGGCTAGACGTGCTGGGTAGCCCTGCCATGGTCAGCCCAGGCTGGTGCCCACCCAGTGGGCCAGGCGCAGTTCCAGCTTCTGCAGACGGTCGCGCTGGCACGGTTGGCCCTGGGGATCGATCGGTTTCACCAGCACGGTGAACAGGCCCAGCCGATTTCCGACGATCACGTCGGTGAACAGCCGGTCGCCGATCAAGGCCACCCGATGGGGGGGCAACTGCAGCGCCTCCAGCACCCGGCGCAGGGCCCGGCGGCGGGGTTTGCCTGCCGAGGTGGTGAAGGGCACACCCAGCTGCTGCGCCACGGTGCCGATGCGCTGGCGGGAGGGGTTGTTGCTGAGCAGGTGGATGGGGAGCTGCTGCTGGGCCTGCTCCAGCCAGCGCACCATGCTCTCCGGCGGCATGGCCTGGCGGCGGGGCAGCAGGGTTCTGTCCACATCCAGCACCAGGGCTGCGATGTCGCGGTCGAGCAGCTCCTGCAGCGGCAGCTGCACCAGGGTGCGCTCCAGCAGCCAGTCTGGCCGTAACAGCTGGCGCAGGCTCACTCCAGCCCCTCCCGCTCCTCCAGTTCCGCCTCGATGCGGGGCTGCACGCGTTCGAATTCCTCCCCTTCCACCAGCAGCGCCTCACTGCCCTCCATGCGGGCCACCACGAAAAAGGGATCGAGGGGGATGTAGAGGCCGTATTCCTCGTCGTTGACCAGGAAGCTCACCAGCAGTTCGTAGGTCTCGGAGTCGTCGTCACCGTCCTCGTCGTCGAGGTCGTCCGGATCGGGCTCATCCAGTTCGCCACTCACCGTGAGGGTCACGGCCGAACGCACCAGGGTGAGGTCGTGCTCCTGGAGCACCACATCGGCCACCGAGAGGATCGGCTCGCTGGCATCGATGCTGTCGATCAGATCGGGATCGGCGTCGTCATCGAGGCGGAACAGGCACACGGGGGTGTCCACGGGCGTGAGCAGCACGTAGTCGTGGCCATCGAGGGGGATCAGTTGTTCCAGAAAGCAGAGCAGCTGTCTCCCCCGCGCATCGCGGACCAGCACGGTCGGCACATCGGTGGGGAGTTCGCCGGGGCCAGTCATGAAAACACCTGTAGAGCTCGGGAACGGTAGAGCTGTGTTAACAGGATGAACCAGCGTCGGCGGTTTTGCCGCTGCCAAGGGCCGCCGGGATCACCGGCAACCCCCTGCCGGCCCAGGTTCCGGTCCGTCCTGCAGCCACTGCTCCAGCAGCAGCGCCGCCGCCGCACTGTCGAGGGCGCCGCTGCGATCGCCGTGCAGACCATGGCGATCGGCGGCGGCCCAGCTGCTGCTGTGTTCATTGACCCAGGCCAGCGGCAGGTTGGTGGCGGCCATCAGCTGTTGGCCGTAGCGGCGGCAGTGGCGGGCCTGGGGTGTGGGCTCCCCCTGCTGGTCGAGGGGCAATCCCACCACCAGGAGCCGCACCCGTCGTTGCTGCAACAGGGGCAGCAGCACGGCCAGATCGGCCTCAAAGCGACCCCGCGCCAGGGCGGCCAGGGGGGTGACCGTGAGGCCGAGGGGGTCGCAGCCGGCCAGGCCGATGCGGCGTCGGCCCACATCCAGGGCCAGGGCGGAACGGGGCTGGGGTCGGGGCACCGCTTCAGCGGGGACCCAGGGGTGTGGGCATGGGGCGGCGGCGGGGCTGGAGCTGCTCGAGCACGGCCCCGATGCGGCGCACGGCCTGGTGGGCCCGGGCCGGCATCTCCTGACGTCGCCAGACGCTGCGGGCCATCAGCACCCGCTCACCACAGGGCTCGGCACCCAATTGCTGCAGCCAGCCCTCCAGGTTGTGGTCGTGCGCATCGCTGCGCAGCCAGAGCGGATCGCGGCTGCCCAGGGTTTGTTGGGCCTGGCGCAACAGCCGCTCCGTGCCGCTCCCCACCAGATGGGCCCAGGCAGGGTGCACCGTGAGTTCCAGGTC